>JAJYJL010000052.1 GCA_021789565.1 Acidobacteriota bacterium | reverse complement strand
CGTGCCCTCGAAAACGGTCAGCGAAGGATTCGGCATAAAGGTGAAAGTGACTTGAGAATAAGTTCCAGCGGGCACGCTGCCCATGTTCAGGAGCGTGTTGAAACCCATCAGCGAGGCAAAATCGACGGTGACGGGATTGGATGAGTCAATCACGGAAACCGGGGTTCCACCGCCCTGTGGTGTCAGGGTGGCGCTGGTGATGGTGACGTCGAATGAGGCCACTCCACAAACCGGCGCGTCTGTTCCCATCAGCGCCAGTTGGCCGGAGCCGGCGGGAGGTGTTCCCATCTGGCTGGTGGTTGAGCCTCCACAACTAAGGACGGCAAGTGCGGCAACAATGACAAAGGTAAATCCCATCAGGTGCTTGCGCATAAGAAAATCCTCCTGGATTGCAGTTGGACCCCTTTCGCGCAAGGCGCAATGGACTCTCATCCGCTGCTTGCGCGACCATCAAACCCGCCGCAGGCCATCCGGCCTGGGGACCCTGAACTTTGCGGAAATCAATCAACCTTTTGCGACGCCTGTAAGGGAACGCGCAAATTTTGGGGACATCCGGACGGGGTTGGTATGCTTTCGTAATCGCGAGGGTTGACGCTCGCAGGTGGAAGCTTACCAGCAGCCGCTGCCGGCATCCGTTCCTATGAACCCGCGGCCTCGGAAAAAGTTGCGTAAGCTTTTTGAGATTTTCCGGGACTGGCGGGGGAGGCGAGGATCATGTTCAGGCGGAAGGCAGGTTCGAAGCCAGGCAGAATTAACTCCGGGGAAATGCCGGGACCGGCATATAGCCTGCTATCAGCCCGAATTCGTAAGTTGAAATCCAATTTCAGCACCCCAATTCGGTGATTGACCGCTCCGGTCACCCTGTTGAGTGGGGTTGAAAGTCCAACTTGCGCGAAGTTGGAATTTCATAGTTTAAGAGTTTGCCGAACCAAGGGTTACGCTTTTCGAGACCGCCCCATGCTGAGGACAGATGGAGCACCGTGTGATGCCCGGGGCGGCCTAGAATCGCCCCCATTGGAAGAGCTGCACCCACAAGCTGGCTGGCGATAGCCGGGCATGGCGCTGGCGCGCTGGAATTCCGCCAGCAGATTGAACAGCATCAGGATCGCCAGGAAGTCCGCCTCGGTCGCATAGAACTGCTTCAGGCAGAAATCGTCGGCGGCCAGGTCCGACTTCAACTCCTCGATGCGCTGCTCGATGCAGGCCCGCTGATTGTAGTCGCGCCAGATCTCCTCCGGCAAGTCTGGCCGGTTAGTCACGAAAATGCTGTACGACAACTCTTGCGCTTCCAAGTACGCCAGCAGCTCCCGATCAAAAAATCCGGCGCCCGCAGACACGCCCGAAATGGTCCCCCAGCCCTGCTGGAGTGGTTCCCGTGTTAAACTACCTGCCTTAATTTCCCCTAGCAGGTTTCAACAGGAGGCGTTGTGCGCAAACGGCTGGCGATTTGTCTGTTGGTCATGAGTCTGGCGGCGCTTTGGGTGCCCATCCGGGCGGCTGCGCCCGCCCCGCAAGGCGCGGGTGAAAAGGCGGCCATCCACAAACCCCGGCTGATCATCATGCTGGTGATTGACCAGTTCCGATATGACTACTTGCTGCGCTTTCGGCCGGAATTTGTGCAGGGAGGCTTCAATCTGCTGCTAGGCGGCGCCAATTTCGTCAACTGCCGGTACGATTACGCCACCACAGCCACCTGCCCCGGCCACGCCGCTCTGGCGACGGGCGCCTACAGCAACCTGAACGGCATTATCGGCAACACCTGGTATGTGCCGTCGGAAGGCAAGGAAGTTTATTGCGTGGCCGACCCCAATGTTCAACTGGTAGGAGCGTCTACGGGCACCGGCATGTCGCCCCACCACCTGACGGCCAGCAGCTTCGGCGATGAGTTGCGGCTGGCTTCGGGGCTGAAGTCGCGCGTGGTGGCCATCTCCTGGAAGGACCGGGCGGCCATTATGATGGGCGGGCGCATGCCGAGCGTCGTCTACTGGGCTGACCCGGCCACCGCACACTTTATCACCAGCACCTACTACACCACTGCGCTTCCGGCCTGGGTGAGGGAATTCAACGCCGGGAATCCCGCCAAACAGTATTGCGGCGAGGCTTGGCGCGCGCTGCCGGAAACTCCCGGCGTAGGAGGCAAGGTGTTGCACCCGGCCGCCACCGGCCCCGGCGAGCCCTGCCCCAGCCGGAAGTTTTCAGAGCATCTGCCGTCCACGCCCTTTGCTAACCAACTGGAACTGAACTTTGCCACTGCCGCCATCCGGAATGAGCAACTGGGCCGCGGCACGGCTACCGACCTGCTGGCTATCTCATTGAGCGCCAATGACTACATCGGACACGGCTACGGACCCTACAGCCCGGAAGTGGCCGACGCAACACTCCGCACCGACCGTTACCTGGCGGCATTTTTCAAGCAGGTTGACCAGCTTGTGGGACTGGATCACGTCTGGATTACACTTTCCGCCGACCACGGAGTGGCGCCCACCCCCGCCTTTATTCTGAAGCATCATCTTGGCCCCGGCCGTCTCGACGAAAAAGCCCTCAAGTCGGCCGTCGAGCAGGCGCTTGCAAAAGCCTTTGGACCGGGCGACTGGCTGGTTGACGCGGGAGATTTCTACCTCAACCTGAATCACCCGGCACTTGAAAGCCACCACATCAGCTTCGCTCGCGCCCAGTCGGTGGCCGCCCGGGCCGCCTTGTCGGTTCCCACCATCCGGGCAGCTTATACGCGGACGCAATTCCTCACGGGGCAGCTTCCGCACACTCCGCTGGCGCGCAAAGCGGCCAACAGTTATAACCCCACCCGTAGTGGGGATGTTTTTTTGATTCCGCAACCCTTTGCGGTTGTCACCGACAGCACCACAGGAACCAGCCACGGCACTCCGTGGAATTATGACGCCCAGGTGCCGCTGGTTTTCTGGGGACAGGCGTTCAAACCCGGCACCTACACCAGGCCCGCGCAGCCTATCGATCTGGCACCGACGCTGGCCGCGGCGCTCGGCGTGACCCAGCCCTCCGACGCCCAGGGCCAGCCGCTGACCGCTATCCTCAAGTAGTATGTAGGATGAGCGGTCTAAAAATAAAGGAAATAGCAGACCTACTGGCCGGTAGGCTGTTGCGTCTTTTCGGCTTGACACCCCCTATATACCCTCCCTAGGCTGGATATATCACATTCACCGCGAACCGAAAGACTGGGTTGGGCCAAGTTAAATGCTTGGCTGGCGGGGAATTGAAGAAAGGGGGCATATTGAGAAACCTCGTTATGGGCTGTGCATTGGCAGCCTTGGTGGCGCTTTCGGCTCGATCTGAAGCAAGACCCCGGGAGTTAAAAATGCTGAAGGCGAACTCGACTGTGGCTGCAAAAACACAATTTGGCGTGGCCAGTTGGTACGGACCGGAATTCCAGGGACTTCCAACCGCCAGCGGCCAGCCTTTTAACATGCAGGGCATGACTTGCGCCCATCGGAAACTGCCGCTGGGAGCCCGCGTCCGGGTCACGAACCTGTTAAACGGACGGAACCTGGTGCTGGAAGTGACCGATCGCGGTCCGTTCGTTGGCAAACGCGTGCTGGACGTCAGCATGGCGGCCGCGAAGCGTTTGGGATTTATGGGTCAGGGGGTCACTCCTGTCCGCATCCAGGTGCTGTCCTATCCGTATCAGCACCAATCGCTCATCAGCCAGGCCAATCCTCAGGTCTTCATGCCGCAGCCCAACTAATCCTTCCCTCCATTCAAATAATTCAAACCGATCAGGCGCGAGTTTCCGGTATGTTATGCTGGCTGCCGGGGCCGTGCCTGAGTATCCCTTTCTCATTGATTTGGAAAGGGATAGTTGATTAAATTGGACTGCATTGCCGGATTCCCGGCGGTACCCTCAGCCCAGCCGGAGATGGCGGAGATATTCATAGCTGATCCGGATGGCCTCGTATTCCGGCAGATTGCACTTGTCCTGCTCAACAAAGATGTGTTTCGCTCCGGCCTGGTGAACGTGGGCAAAAATGAGCTTCCAGTCGATGCGTCCCCGGCCGACGGGCGCAAAGGGGTTGGGGCCGCCGGGAACGGGGTCCTTCTGCGGGCTGACCTTGACGCCTTTGCGAAGATCCTTGATGTGCAGCAGAGGAAATCGCCCGGGATAGAGCCGCCAGTAGTGCAGCGGGTCGGCCCCGGCATAGGTGACCCAGAAGATATCCATCTCCATTTTCAAAAGGTCAGGGTCGCAATCTTTGAGCATGATGTCGTAGCCGGTCGTGCCACCCGTTTTGGCGAATTCATGAAAATGAGCGTGGTAACAGAACTGCAGACCTGCCTTCTTTGCAACCTCGCCGCACTGGTTGAAAAATTCGGCGCGGCGTGTCCAGGCCGCGGCGTTCATGACGGGATTGTCTCCGACCACGATGTACTGCAGGCCGTAGTCGTGGGCCTGCCCCACCGACTTCTTCCAATCTTCGAGGGTTTTGGGAACATTGAAGTAGCCACTGGGTGCCTTCAGGCCGGCCGCCCGCAGTTCCTCTTTCAAGGCGCCGGGTTTGGTTCCGGGAGCAATCTCCACCTCCTTGTACCCTGCGGCGGCAACTTTCTTCAAGGTTCCTGCCGGATCTTTGGCAAAGTGGTCGCGAACGGTATAAAGCTCGAGCCCAATGGGTCCCGGCCAGGCCAATTTCCCTGCCGCCCAGGCGTCACGAATGGGCAACGCCGCTCCCGCTGCCGTTGCTCCAAGCACTCCAAGAAAATGACGACGTGTCAGCATGATGATGCCTCCTTATGTAAGGCCGCCATTTAATATCAGAAGCGACGCCGTGTCAACGGCCAAGGTAGGGTTTGCCGGCTGGTTTAGCAATCAATACAGAAATGGTACAAAGCTTCGTGTGCGGCGCGCTTAGGTTTTGAACTCCAGGCCCGGCCGGTTTTTCTCAATTCCTCAGTGATTCATGTAAGATGCTTCGGAGGTTATTTTCAATGCTTTGTATTCGTCCGGCAGAAGACAAAGACATTTCGCTGATTGTCCAGCTCATCCGCGACTTGGCGGAGTACGAAAGAGAACCGGACCAGGCTGTGGCTACGGAACACGACATCCGGCGCGACGGTTTTTCCGGCAATCCGAAGTTCCGCGTCCTCATAGCAGAGTGGGATGGCGAGGCGGCTGGTTTTGCGCTCTTCTTTTACAACTACTCCACGTGGCTGGGCCGGGCGGGGCTTTACCTGGAAGACCTCTTCGTGCGACCGGAGTTTCGCGGCAAGGGAATCGGCAAGGCGCTGCTGACGCGCCTGGCGAAGATCGCGGTGAAAGAAGGCTGCGGACGGTTTGAATGGCAGGTGCTGAATTGGAACACCCCGGCGCTCGAGTTCTACGAGTCGCTGGGCGCGCGGGTGATGAATGAATGGTCCACCATGCGGATCACCGGCGAGCCGCTCAGGAATCTGGCCGCTTTGAGCCATTCATAAGATTTGCGGCCGGCGCGGTTGAAGGTTTTGCCTCCCAACCGGGCCTGAATGCGCGCAAGGCAGAGGGCGGCAACCCTCTGGCGGAACTCCAACACGGGCGGGGTTTTCGTGAACAAAGGACTTTCACTTCGCGGGGGTTTCTGTCAAACTTACGCGTTACCTCAAATGTTTTGATTCCGTTTGCAAATTTTTGCAGGGAGGCCAGACGTTTATGGCAAGAGATTCAATGACACGTCGCGATTTTATGCGGGTGGGAGCGGGCGCCGCCGCGATCGGTTCGGCAGCGAAAGTGACGATGCTGGAACCGGCGCGGGCGATGGCGTCGCCCCGGCCCGTACCACCCTCGGACAGGCTCAGATTTGCTTCCATCGGTACAGGAGTGCGGGGTTGTGACGACCTTTCAACCGCGCTGCGCGCCCCGGGAGTAGAGATGGTGGCTGTTTCCGACCTGTACGACGGCCGTTTGATTGCCGCGCAGGAGCATGCCGGCAAGAAGCTCGACACCACCAAAGACTACCGTAGAATTCTCGACCGAAAAGACATTGATTTTGTCATCGTGGCCACCATGGACCATTGGCACTCCAAAATAGTGGAAGACGCCTGCGCGGCCGGCAAAGACGTTTATTGCGAAAAACCGATGACCCACAAAGTGGAGGAAGGCTTCCAGATCATCAACGCCGTGCGGAAGTATAACCGCAGGATGCAGGTGGGCAGCCAGCGGCGCAGCAACGTGGTCTTCCACAAAGGGCGGGAAATTGTAGAAAGCGGTGCCCTGGGCGAAATCACCGCCGTCGACGGCTGGATTGACCGCAATGACCCCAGCGGCGCCTGGGTTTATCCCATTCCGCCGGATGCCAGCCCACAGACGATCGACTGGGAACGCTTTTTGGGTGATGCGCCCAGGATACCTTTTAATGCCAAGCGCTTCTTCCGCTGGCGGGGTTACTCGGATTACGGCGAAGGCCTGCCGGGCGATCTCTACGTCCACATCCTGACCGGAATTTACACCGTGCTGGGACTCCAGGGCCCTCCGCAAAGGGCCGTGGCGAGCGGTGGGATCTATCACTACAAAGACGGCCGGGACGAACCGGACATGATTTCCACCCTCTACACTTTCCCCGGCATGACGGTGAATGTGCACTGCAATCTGAACAACAGTTCCCAGGGCGGCGGCACGCGGGTGTACGGGACCAAGGGCACGCTGGAGTTTAAGGACGAGGATGCCGTGACTTTTATTCCGGAAGATACGCGCCCCCAACCGGAACGTTACTCCGTGATCGGCTGGCCCAAAAAGCTGCGCGAGGAATATTGGGCCGACTGGAATAAGAAACACCCAGCGCCGCCGCTCGGCTCACTGACCGCGGTCGAAGGGTCCCAGGCCTTCCGCGTGCCTGACGATTATGATGAGGACCTGGCGCACATGGATAACTTCCTCACGGCGGTGAGGACACGGTCGGCCACCAACGAAGACCAGGTGTTTGGCAACTGGACAGCCATTGCGTGCCACATGGCCAACCACTCTTACTTCAATAAGGCCGAGGCCGTGTGGGACGCGCAGGCCAAAACGGTCCGAACATAGAAGGTCGCTGAAAAAGCCAGGCGTCATGCTGATCCCGCGGAGCGGGAGAAGCATGACGTGGAATGAGAGTATTTCAGTAACCTGTTTCAAGGGCTGGCTGAACCTTGAAGCCCGGCTTCCGGGCCAGGCAGATAGATCATTCGAATTTGGATTGCAGACAAGGGAGGTGCTTTGACATGGGTAACGAAGGGATTTCGCGGCGAGCTTTTATGCGCCGAACGTCCACTGCGGCGGGCGCTGTGCTGGTTGGGAAATCGGTCCTGCTTGAGGCCGAAAGTCTTTCGGCGTCGCCCAAACCTGTCCCGCCCAGTGACACTTTGCGCTTCGGCATGGTGGGCATAGGGATGCAGGGTTCCGGGTTGCTGGGGACTTCCATCCGCCTTCCTGGTGTTGAGTGTGTGGCGGCCTGCGATCTTTATGACGGCAGGCATACGCTGGCCAACGCCATTATTGAAAAGCAGACGGGCAAGACGGTCCCGACAACGAGGAACTACAACGAACTGCTGGAAAACAAAGACATCGACTGCATCGTGGCCGCCGTACCCGACCATTGGCATGAGCGCATCATCGTAGACGCCTGCAACGCCGGGAAGGACATTTATTGTGAAAAGCCTATGACCCACGAGGTCCAGCAGGGCTTTCCCATCATTGACGCGGCAAAGAAGAATAACCGCATCGTGCAGATCGGCAGCCAGCGCCGCAGCTCCATCATCTATGCCAAGGCCAAAGAGTTGATTGACTCAGGGGCCATTGGCGACGTCCGGCTGATTGAAGACACCAGCGGCAGAAACAGTCCCTGCGGCGCCTGGGTCTATCCGCCGCCGCCCGGCCTTTCCACAGAAAATCTCGACTGGGAAACCTGGCAGGGGTCGGCGCCCAAGCATCCTTTTTCTCCCATCCGTTTTGCCCGGTGGCGGGCGTTTCGGGACTATGGCGAAGGTATTCCCGGCGATCTTTACGTCCACCTGCTCACCGGAATCCACTATGCCATGAGTGTGACGGCGCCTCCCGAGCGCGCCTACTCCGTGGGAGGACTTTTCCAGTGGAAGGATGATGGGCGCGACTATCCCGACCAGATGTCAACGGTTTTCGAATACCCGAACTTCCGCAGCATGATACGCGTCACGCTGGACAATGATGAAGACGAGGTGGTGCGCATTATGGGGACCCGCGGAACCATTGAAATCCAGGGAAGCGGGCTCAGCGTGTCACACCAGGACGGAAAGGACCATTCGCCCTGCTATTACATCTCCAGCTATCCTCCCAAATTGCGTGCTGAATATGTGAAAGAGTGGGAGGCTGAGCACAAAATAGCGCCCGGCACCGCACAGCCGATTGAGGCCACCAGCTATCACACCCCGCCTGGGTACAATGAGGACCGGGAGCACCTGTGGAATTTCTTCCAATCGGTCAGGACCCGGCGGCCTTCGGTGGAAGACCCGGTCTTCGGCAATAACACGGCCATCGCCTGCCACATGGCGAACTATTCGTATTTCAACAGGACTGCGGCCGTGTGGGACGCAGCGGGCAGGAAGATCAAGGGGTCGTGAGCGGGCGCTACGAGCGGCCACTTCAACCAGCGGCCTGCCTGCGGCCGATCCTCTGACCCCGGGCGCGCAGATCCGGCAACGAATTGTCAACGCCGGGCCAGCCTTTCCGCCTCGGGGCGAAATAGAAATTCCCAGGTGAATCATGCCTCTGCCACGGGCTCTGCGAGTTGAAAACATGGCTCAGGAACCCACAACCCAGGAACTGCTGGCGGGCATCGCGCAGCATGACGAAGCGACGCTGGCCCAGCTCTACGACCTTGCCGCGCCCGGCCTCTACGGGCTGATCTCGGAAATTGTTTCTGACCGCCAGGCCGCACAGGAAATCCTCAAAGAGGTTTTCGCCCGCCTGTGGCGGGACGCAAAACGGATCCAAGTATCCGGCGGCAGCGTGGCGGTCTGGCTTGCCATGGAGGCCCGAGCAAAGGCCGTGGATCGGCAGCGCGCGCAGAACGGCTTGAAAACCACGGCCCATTCCCGCCTGAAGTGGTTGATGAAACTGAATTCCTGGATGCCCCGGCCCGCCGACATTGAAAAGGTTGAAAAACGGCGGCATCTTCTGGAGAAGCTGGTCCGCCGCCTGCCCGGGCCCCAAAGTGAGTTGCTGCAGGTGGCGATTGTGAAAGGGTTTACGGAAACCGAAATCTCCCGCCAGGTTGACCAGCCTCCGGGCCGCATTGAGCATGAATTGCGCGCCGGGCTGCGCTTTTTGCGACACCGCCTGCGCGCTGTGATGGGAACATGGAGTGCCAATATCTAGACGACGTTTATGAGCTGTTCCTGCTGGGCTTGCTGAAGCCGAAGGAGACGGCGGAGATGAAGGAGCACCTTGAGCGAGGCTGCCCCTACTGCCTGGACCATCTGCGCGAGGCCACCCAGTCTGTCTATTTTGTGCTCTCCGGCTCAAAAAGTCGCAAGCCTCCAGCGCAGGTGAAGACTGATATTTTGCACGGCCTCCGCGAGGCTTAAGTAGGGGCTGTTGTGTTCCGGCCGCAAGTGCTGTGGGGTTCGATCAAATCCAGGTGCGGGGACACGGGCAACGGTCCCAGAGTTGAAAACTCCTGAACGGATTCCCGGAATTTCCAAAGCGACATTGGCCCAACCGCCGGGCGCGGATAGTCGGCGCGGTTTGAGACGGCTGTGGGGTGAACGATGGCAGAACCTGTACACAAAGCGGGCCTGCGGCGCGAACTGGGATTTCTCCACGCCACCTCGCTTGCCATCACGGACATGGTGGGGATCGGCCCGTTCATCACCATTCCGCTTTTTCTGGCGACGATGGGCGGCCCGCAGGCGATGCTGGGATGGCTGGTCGGGGCCGCGCTGGCTGTTTGCGACGGCCTGGTGTGGGCGGAACTGGGCGCCGCCATGCCCAAAGCGGGCGGCAGTTACCACTATCTGCGGGAAGCGTTCGGGCCCAGGGGAGCCGGCCGCTGGCTTTCATTCCTGGTGGTCTGGCAGATCATGTTTTCGGCGCCGCTCTCGGTGGCCAGCGGCAGCATCGGATTTGCCAACTATTTCCATTACCTCGTTCCGGGAATGACGCCCTGGGAAGTGCGCATCTTCGCCTCGATGATTCCCCTGGTGCTCATCCTGGTGCTCTACCGGCGGATCCGAACGGTCGGAAACCTTTCCGTCATCATGCTGGGAGGCGTGCTGGTCGGTTGCTTCTGGATTATCCTTTCCGGGCTGCCGCACCTGAGCGCCTCCCGCATTTTTGATTTCCCGCCCGGAGCCTTCCATCTGAACGTGATTTTCTGGGCGGGCCTGGGCCATGCCACGCTCTACGCGCTCTACGACTACTTCGGCTACTACAACGTCTGCTATCTGGCGGAGGAGATTCGCGAGCCGGGGCGCATCATTCCACTGGCCATCCTGTTTTCCATCGGGGCGGTGGCCGTCATCTACATCCTGATGAATACCTCCATCCTCAGCGTGATTCCCTGGCGCGAAGCGCAGCATAGCAACTTTATCGCTTCGGAATACATCCAGAAACTCCATGGCCATTTTGCGGGCCAGTTGATGACCCTGCTGATGCTCTGGATCGCCTTCGCTTCCGCTTTCTCGCTGTTGCTGGGCTATTCGCGCATTCCTTATGCCGCCGCCGCCGATGGGAACTTCTTCAGGGTGTTTGCGCGGCTGCATCCCAAACACGATATCCCGCACGTGTCGCTGGTCACTCTGGGATTGATTGCTTCGGGCTTCAGCCTGCTGAACTTGCCGGAAGTGATCGTCAGCCTGGTGGCCACGCGCGTGCTTCTGCAATATCTGCCGCAGGCGGTCGGCTTCTTTGTCCTGCGATTCAAGCAGCCGGACATGGCGCGCCCCTTCAAGATGTGGTTCTACCCGATTCCCGGCATCATTTCCCTGTTTGGATGGCTCTACATTCTGTCAACTTCAGCGCGGGGAGCGCTGTTCTTCGCTCTGTTGGTGTTTCTAGTCGGCACCGCAGCCTACCTTTTCCGCGCGCGCAAGAAAGGCGAGTGGCCGTTTCTCAACGAGGGAGGCGAGGGGAGCCTCGGCGGCCTTTGATTGAATTCAGTCTGGGCTACGACTCGCCGCGACGGGCCACCAGAAACATTGCTTCGTTGTGGATAATCTCAATGTCGTCACCCTTTACTTCCGGTGAAAAGCCCGCTTTATTGCCTGCTGCGGATTTTTCAATAAGCCTGCGGGCTTCCACGTAGCGCTTGTCACCGGGAGGATGCCCCGCGCGCCGCATCCAGTGGTTGAAGGAGCGCCGGTGACGCCTGAAAGACTGAGAAATGATCTCCAGGCCCAACTCATCAAACATGCGCAAGAAGGTGGTGAGCCTCAGCGACCGCGTATGGGAGGGATCGCGAACCACTTCAATCCGGTTGTGCAACTCGAACTTTTCATCGCTCTCGGGTCCCAGCGTGTCATCCACAAAAATGCGCCCCTCCGGCTTAGTCACTCGCATCATGTCCTGTAGAACAAGTTCGGGCTTTGGGATGTGGTGGAAGGCATACTGGCAGCTCACCAGATCGAAAGTGGAGTCGGCATAGGGAATCTTTTCGCCTTCGCCGCAGACGTAGGCGGCATTGGGGACCTCCCTTTCCTCCTGGAACTGCCGGGCCATGCGCAGCATTTCGCAGGTCAGGTCCATCCCGAATGCATACTGAAGCGCCGGCGCCATGGCCAGAACCAGCGCGCCCGGCCCGCAAGCGACATCAAGAAAAACCATTTCGGGCTGCGGCTTCAGGAATTGAACTTTTTCGGCGATTATTTCCGGGGTGTCGCGCACGGCAAACTTTGAGAATGCTTCCGCCGTGCTCGCAAATTGGTTTTGAACTGTTGCCTGGTGTTTCTTTGACATAACCTTTCTTACGACTCCTTCTGCGTCACCTTAGCTTACCTGAATGTAATAGAATGCTCCTTTCTTGGGAAGTCCCAACAGGCGGTTGTGGGATCCAGCCGACTCTGGTATGGAACTCTTTGCCTCAGGCGAAGGGCGGCGTTGCTTCGCCTGGATTTGGGGGTTTCTTTTTTGCGCCTGAAAATGCAATCTTAGACAATGAGTGAACGTTTTTGTTTGGGAGGGTCCACATGGCACTTGGCAGCGAAGAGTTGAAATCTGCACTTCAAGGAATTGTGGGGTTTGGCGTGACGCCGTTCCGCGACGACTTGAGCGTTGACATGGACGCATTGCGCCAGAATGCGGCCTTCCTGGCTGAACACTGCGAGGTGGTGGTTCCGCTGGCCGGCAACGGGGAAATTTATGCCCTCTCGCCCGAGGAGCACAAAACGATCGGGCGGGCTGTGGTGGAAGAGGTTAAAGGCCGGAAGCCAGTGCTGGTAGGCGTGGGATTCACCATGCCGATTGCGCGCGACCTGGCGCAAGCGGCGGAAGCCTACGGCGCCGACGGAGTTCTGGTGCTGCCTCCCTACTTTACCCACGCCAACGACGATGGCCTGTTTGGATACTATCGCTCCATTGCGCAAGCAACGAAGCTGGGCGTGATCCTGTTTCAGACGCATTCGACGAATTTCAGCCCTTTACTGCTGCGCCGCCTGGCGGAAGTGCCGAACATTGTGGGGATGAAAGACGAGCACGGAGATATGGACCAGTTCGTCCGCCAGTGGGGAGCCGTGGGAGACCGCATGGCGCTGCTGTGCGGCGTGGGAGAAATTCTCGCACCGAGTTATTTCGCGCTGGGAGTCAAAGCCTTTACCAGCGGCATCGTCAACTTTATGCCGGGAACCTGCCGGAAGATTCTGGCGCATCTCCGTGCCGGAGAATTGCAGGCAGCCTCGCGCGTGGTCGACCAGGAAACGATGGCGGTTTACGACCTTCGCGTTAAAAAGCCCGGCTACCGCACGCTGGTCATCAAGGAAGCCATGAACCTTTGCGGATTGAGCGCCGGACGCGTACGTCCGCCGCTGGCCCCGCTGCCTGAAGGGGACCGCCAGGAACTGCGGGGTGTGCTTGCGGACCTGGGCCTGCTGAAGGGCGAAGCGGCGCGCAGGTGAATGGCGCCTCTCCACCCCGGATTCCTCAACCGCCGGAAAGCCGTTTCCGGTCCTGCTGAAAGGAAGGCAGCTTCCTCCGTGTCCAAAGTTCGACGCGCACTAAACTTTCTTGAACGGAACACGATGTGAATAGGCATGAGCGAAATCTCTGAGCCTTGCTGCGTGCTGATTCCCGCCGGTGAATTCCAGATGGGCTGCGCCACCGGCAGGGACGACGAGCAGCCTGTCCATCGCGTCTGGATTGAGGCGCTTGAAATGGCGGTTTTCCAGGTGCGGAATCGGGATTGGGCGGCGTTCATGGAAGCCACGGGACATCCGGTTCCGCCCGAATGGACGAATCCGCACATGAACCATCCTGACCAGCCGGTGGTGGCGGTAACCTGGTTTGAGGCTGATGAATACTGCGGCTGGCTGAGCCAGGTGAGCGGCAGGAAGTATCGATTGCCCACCGAGGCTGAGTGGGAGAAAGCCGCGCTGGGCGGGCAGGACGGCGCTCTGTATCCGTGGGGCGACGAACCGCCGCAAGCCCGCAGCGAATACGTGCGCCGTTGGACGGGCAAAGTTTCAGGGCCGCTGCCGGTGGGCCAGGGCAAGCCCAATGTTTTTGGCCTTTACGATATTTGCGAGAATGTCCATGAGTGGTGTGCGGACTGGTATTCAAGGGAATACTATGCCAGCTCGCCAGAGAGCAATCCTGCCGGTCCCGAATCTGGCGAGCGGCGAGCATCTCGCGGAGGGGCCTGGCGGCATCACATCAAAGCGAGCCGTTGCGCTGCACGGTCCAGCATTCCGCCTGACTTTCAGTATGCGGATTACGGCTTTCGCGTGGTTCGTGAAGTTTCGTAAGCCAGGCTCAGGAAAGGAGTTTTCCCATGCCTGAATTGCGCCACAACGTTCTGACCCGTGAATGGGTCATCATTGCTACGGAGCGCGCCAAGCGCCCGCAGGAATTCGCCCGGAAAGACGGCGGAAAAAGGGTGAACCCTGCCTATGTCGAATCCTGCCCATTCTGTCCCGGCAACGAGCAGATGACCCCTCCGGCGACGCTGGTGGTTCCGAACGACGGTTCATGGAAAGTCCGAGTGACGCCCAACAAGTTTTCCGCCCTTTCCTACGAGGGTGAACGCCAGCGCACCTTCGAGGGTATTCGCCGAACCGTGACCGGCGTGGGCGTCCATGAGGTGATCATCGAATCCCCGGACCACAGCAAATCGACCGCACTGCTGGAAGATTCGCAGGTTGAAACGCTCATCGATGCTTACCTGGACCGGTTCAATTTTGCTTCCCAGGACCCGAGGGTCGAGCAGGTCACGATCTTCAAGAACCACGGCCTGGCCGCCGGGACCTCGCTGGAGCATCCGCATTCCCAGATCATCGGCTCTCCCGTGATCACCTCGCAGATCCGCGACCGGATGATCAACGCGCTGCACCACTTTGATGAATTCGGCGAATGCATCTTTTGCCGGGTGCTTGAAGTGGAATTGCGGGAAGGTGCGCGCATCGTCATGGAGACCGAACACTTTGTGACGTTCGTTCAGTTTGCGGCCCTTACTCCTTTTTCCATGCTGATCATGCCTCGCAGGCACATGGCGTGCTTCTCGGAAATCAGCGATGCGGAGGCGGCTGACCTGGCGAGAATCCTGCGGCAGACCCTGGCCAAACTGTATTACGGACTGATGAACCCGGACTTCAACTACGCCATTCGGACCGCTCCCAGAGAATCCTGCGGCGTGAAGTATTTCCACTGGTATTTGAGCATCATTCCGCGGCTGACCAGGGTGGCAGGATTCGAACTTGGCTCCGGCATGTTTATCAACACCTCGCTGCCGGAAGAGAATGCTTCCTTCCTGCGAGAGGTCGCCGTCGGCTAGCCCAACTTCCGCGCAGAGGTGAGCGAAGTGCCTTATTTGCACGGGGTTGAGTTTTCATTCCGTCACTATGGGGAGGGCTCATGCCAGGTTTTGACCGGTTTCATGACCTC
>JAJYJL010000051.1 GCA_021789565.1 Acidobacteriota bacterium | reverse complement strand
CGCCCTCCGCTGCTCGCTTCTCAATGCCCGCTTTGAGGATTACTGGGAGAACCGCCGGGCGGCGGTGGCCGCATAATTTAAACTTCTATGTCGCGCACCCGCCCGGTGTTGGGCAGCCCGGTGGGCGCCCAGTGTGCCGGGCTGGGCATGAGTTTGAGAATTGATTTATGATCGTAAGGGCCCGATGTTGATGGGCTAGACTCAGACCGGAGGCGGGAATTTGAAAATGGTGTTGGTGATAAGAGGCGCCTCCCCTGGTCTGTTTGCTGGCTCTGCCATCGGTTGACAATTTGGTTCGAGGAGCATAGTTACTATGGCGGTAATGGACCTTCACGACGTCGCGATTATTATCCATCCGAAAAAGGACAATGTTGCGGTGGTGAAGACGGACTCTATTGAAAAGGGCGCCCAACTGCAGCAGAACGGCGCGGTGATCCATCTTTCCGGGCGCGCGCTTCGCGGGCAAAGTTTTGCCATCCGGGACATTGCCCGGGGAAAGCCTTACATTTCGCTCGGCGACCCCATCGGGCTTGCCACACGTGACGTCAGGGCGGGTGATCCCGTTGACGAAAGCAATATCGACCACCATCTCCCGCGCCTGCGGGTCCGTTACCGTGACAACCCGGCGCCCAATCCTGTTGATCCTGATCTTGCCGCCCGTACCTTTGACGGGTTCGTGCGGCCAGACGGCACTGTGGGCGTACGCAACTACGTGGGCATTGTGACTTCCGGAATGTGCTCTTCCGCCGAAGCCCGTGAAATTGCTTTCCGGGCCATGCAGGAGATTTACACTCCGGAGAAGTATCCCAACGTGGACGGCGTTGTTCCCATTGTTCATGATTCCGGCTGCGGCATGCCGGACGGCAAGGCTGTCGACATCCTGAACCGCCTCCTCACCAATACCCTGCGACACCCGAATCTAGGCTCGGCCATCTATCTTGATCTTGGTTGTGGCAAAACGTGCGTGGAATGCTCGGTCCCCATTTTTGAGAAGGAGATCGGCAATTACAACCAGCGGGTGATGAATCTCACCATTCAACAGGCGGGCGGCGGCCGCAAGACCGTTGACAAAGGCCTGGCCATGGTCGAGCAGATGCTTCCGGTTGCGAACCAATGTGCGCGGCGGAGCGTGCCCGTTTCGAACCTCATTGTCGGAACGGAATGCGGCGGCTCTGACAGGTGGTCGGGCGTCACGGCCAACCCTGCGGTGGGTGTCGCCGCCGATATGTTTGTCAAGGCGGGCGCTGCGGTGTTTCTGCCGGAAATTCCCGAACTCCAGGGCGGCGCCATGGTGGACCTTGCCCATCGCGCGCGCACTCGCGAGGTTGGACGCAAGCTGATGCAGGCGCTGAAGCGCTACCAGAAGTATGTCGAGATGTTCGGAGAGGATTTCCGCGACAATCCTTCGCCCGGAAACAAGAAAGGCGGACTCTACAATATCTTCCTCAAATCCAGCGGCGTGAAAGCCAAAGGCGGTACTTCCATTGTCGAGGACCTGGTGGACTATGGCGAGTGGCTGGGCGATCGCAAAGGGCTTTATGTGCTTTACACGCCGGGGTACGACCATCTGGCGACTCCGGCCCTCTTCCTCAGTGGAGCGCAGATCACGCTGTTTACAACGGGCCGCGGCACGGGCATCGGCTGCGCGCTGGGCCCGGTGACCAAGATTGGCTCCAACAGTATTCTCTCCAACCACAACGGAGACATTGACATCAACGCGGGAACCATTCTCGACGGGGATGAATCGGTTGAAGACGTTGGCCGGCGCATCTTCGAGCACACCCTTGATGTTGCCTCGGGCCGTACGATGGTTCGCGCAGAGGAGTCAGGCTTCCACATCGAGTTCAAGATTTGGGAATCGCTCTGGCCTTCGCTTTGACGGCGTGCGTTACTCCTGTGTGACTTCTTTCCCCGGCAGACGAAGAACGCCCCCGGAAGGTCCGAACGCGGCCTGCCTTGGAGCGCTTCTGTCTGCCCCGGTTTTCTGCTCCTCCGGCGGCTGGAAGCAGGCGGGTAGGTCCGCGGATAGGGCTTTTGTTCGTTATAAGAGCGGGCAAGTTCCAGATAGACGCCCAGGTCGCGCCCCGGTCGGAGCGCGTCCCGTCAAAATAAAAGCTGCGGACCGGGATCCCTCCGTAATCGCGGCTGACCTTGGGATAAATCGCCTCGCTGACGGCGCCGTTCATGCATGCGAAGGGATTGATATCAATCACGGCGTCCGCGCCGTACAGGCGCGTTCAACATCTCATTGCATATTGATATTGTAAAGTGCATCTTACTCGAATGTGAAGAAAACCTTTCCTGTTCCAAACAATATTTCGTGCCGGGTCCGGCGTTGCAACGGACTTTCATTGCTACATCGGCATGGGCGACAAGCCCCCTGGGGTCTGGAAGGGAGAGAATTAAAAAATATGGACGGCGCGCAGCCGGCCGCTCGTCCAGAGGATGGTTTGGGGAAGGCTAATTGTCTTCAACCAGGTGATGGTTCACGGCGAACAGAGCCAGCTCCAGGCGGTTTGAAACGCCCAGCTTGTCAAAGATATTCCCGAGATGGTGCTTGACGGTTTGTTCGGCAATGGCAAACTTGTCAGCGATGTCCTTATTGGTAAATCCATCGACAATAGCTGAAATGATGTCGAGTTCCCGGGGGGTGAGATTATAGGACCTTTTCCTTGTCCCTTGTTCCGGAATGGCGGTCAGTTCGCGGATAATGCGGACCAGGTCAGAAACGCTCTCTCGGCCCACCCAATACTGGCCGTCCATCACGCAGCGGATGCTTTTGAGAAGCAATTCCGTGGCCGATTCCTTGAGGACCACGCCCCTGACGCCGTGGTGCAGGGCATCGACGATCTGCTCACGCTCAATGGCTGCGGTCAGCAGGATAACCTTGATGGCCTCGACGGAACTTCCGAGCTGCCGAACTGCTTCCAGTCCCGGGACGCGAGGCATGGCCAGATCCAGCAAAAGCACGTCGGGCTTGAGCTGCTGGGCCATCTCGATGGCCTCACCGCCGTCAGAGGCTTCGCCCACGACCTTGAAATCCTTTTCCGCCTCCAGCAATTTGCGCAAGCCGTCACGGAAAATGGGATGGTCGTCAGCGACAAGAATACGGACAGACTGTTGTGTTTCACTCATAAGTGTTTTTGGGCAAGCTGACCTCTATGCGTGTGCCTTTACCGGGCACTGATTCTACAACAAGTTCAGCTCCAATGGTGCGAACTCTTTCTTTGATCGCCAGCGGTCCCTTGCGGATCGCATCCAGTTCGGCTAGCGTCAGACGGCCTGAAAAGTCCAGACCGCGTCCATCATCGTCAATCGCCAGTCGGAGCTGGCCGTCGTGCTGGCCCATTTGGACCAGGATCTTGTGGGCCCCGCTGTGCTTTCTTGCATTCGCCAGCCCTTCCTGCACAATCCGAGCCAACTGTGCGCAAACGCGAGGCGGCAAGGAGATTTCCTGCAGGGTCGAAACGAAGCGGCTGGAGATGCCCGTGTCTCGCTGGAATTTATCCACCATGGTCACCAGGAAATCCAGTAACTGTGTGGGACGGATGTCAACCGGTTTCATCTGCTGCATCAGTTCACGCAGATTGAGGACCTCCTGCCGGAGGATGCGTTGGATGTGAGAGAGGCGGTCCACCACCGCTGCTGTCGACGTGCCCGGCTGCCTGCGAAGCACATCCACTTCCATTTCCAGGCCGATCAGAGACTGGATGACACCGTCATGAAGCTCCCGCGCTACTCGAGCCCGCTCCAGCGCTCCCGCTCTTGTCCGTAAACGAGTGGTCAGGAAGGCGCTATAAATTGCGGGGCTTACCTGTAGCGAGAGGTTGCGCAGGAAGCGGACAGCGGCTTCCGGGCTGGAGCGGAGGCTGGGGGCGAACACCAGCATGACGCTTGACCACTCATCTGCGTAAAGGATCCGCACTCCCAGAAACCTCCGCACCTTCTGATTACCTACGAGAGCTTCGGGGGGGGACCATGTTTCGTCGAAAAGCCTTCTTCCGTCTTCATCCAGCGCATAGATGTGGTACTTCAAAGGATCGGCAGCTTTGGGGTCCCGGGTGGCGAACCAGACGTGTCCGGGCGTCTCAAACAGGTTTTTCTCACCCTGTTGCGCGCGCAGTTCTCTGGTGGATAAAGAGACACTCTCGCCGGGTGCGTTTTGAACGACGTCCCAGACATAGGCCCGCCCTGAGTTGTGGTCAAGCACGGCCAAAGCGGCCTGCCGGGAACGGAAAAGGTTGAGGATCTCCTCGAAGACGGAATCGAGTGTCCCGCGAATGCCTGCTTCCGAGCGGGCTTTGGTCATCACCCTGGCGATCGATGCGGTCTCCTCACGGAGCTGCTTTTCTTCTTCACCCAGATAGCCCAGCAGATAACCCATGATGAGAAGGTAGACTCCGCGCATAACGAACGAGTTCAGGTCGTAGGAGCCGCGGAACAGAGACGGGAAGGTCAATCCTTTTGCCAGCGTGAAGAACGCCTGCGAGATGAAGAGTCCCGTGGAGACCAGCGCAGTCAATAACGTGGCTTGCAATCCCCAGCGGTAGGCTGCTTCCAGCAGGACAAAAATATAAAAGAGGTAGAATGGACTATTTGATCCGGCTGTAAAGATCGCGATCAGGGCGGGCCACAAGATGTCAATCGAGTGGACGGCCAGTCGAAACAGCGGGGAGGAAGTCCGCTGGGTCCGCACCAGTGCCAGGACCCCGACGGATTCAAACATAAAAACCGCCAGCAGTCCATAGACGATCGTGGAATAATGGCGGGGTTCAGTGGGGTCGATCCAGATGGCAAACATCGAGGCAACCGCCAGCAGTGCCCTTGTGGCAGCCAGGATGCGTTCGATACGCTGCGACTCGCTGGCAGCGATCCATTGTCTTCTTAGAGACGGAAACGAACCCATTGTCCCTCGCTGGCAGGATAAGACATGGTTCATTATGGCAATTCATTGGAACCGAAACAAGGGGTTTTGGACATGCTGAACGAGCAGGCAAGCCGGTGTTTCTTCTGAATCCCGGCTGGGTCGGGTCGCGGGCATGGCGCCCGGACAGGAAAGGTCGTAGAATTTTGTTGCAATACATTCTAAAAAATGGGGAAAGGGTGGCCCAGCCTTCACACCTGAAAGGGGAAATATGAATCGCAGAGAATTTATGCAGGGCGTCACGGCGGGACTTTCGGCGACACAAATTCCAGGCCTGGCGGTTGGTGAGGAGGCGGTAGCCGGTTCTCCACAGGCATGGCTGAAGAACTCACCTTTCGTGGCTGTCGGCAGTTGGGACGATATGCCGATTTTTTTCCGGCGTGTCGGCGGGCAGGGAACCTGGGAGGCGGCCAACTATCGAAGTGAACACACAGAAGCCACGGTACAGAAGCTTAAAGACCTTGGTGTTACCATGGCCATTATTGACTTTTTTAAAGGTTTCGGCCTGCAGGCGGAGGCGGAGCATATCGACCTGGCCAGAAAAATGTCAGGGTTGCTGCACCAGCACGGTATCCGGGTGGGGCTCTATGTGGGCAGTACCATCGCTTACGAAACCTTCCTGCTGGAAGAGCCATCCGCCGAGGAATGGTTTGTGCCTGATTACCTGGGGAGGCCTGTCATTTATGGCGATCAGACCTTTCGCAAGCGTGTTTACTTTATGCATCCCGGCTATGTGGACTATATCAAGCGGGTCGTGAGTGTGGGAGTGAAGGAACTGAAGGCTGACCTGATCCATTTTGACAACACCAGCCTGCAAGGACGTCCGGAGATCTTCCAGCACCCGCTGGCCGTCAAGCAATTTCGGGAGTACCTTCAGACCAAATATTCGGCGGCTGAACTAAAAGAGCGCTTAGGGTTTTCAAACGTCAAATACGTGGTGCCGCCGGTGGTTGAAAGGCCGAGGGCCATCATTGACGACCCGCTCTTCCAACTTTGGACTGATTTCCGCTGCCAGCAGGTCAACCATTACTACGCGGAGATGCAGCGTTATGTTCACGGATTGAACCCGGCAGCGGTAATTGACAGCAACCCCAGTTCGGGTATGGCCGGAACAAACACCATCTGGGATCAGGGAATATCCTATCCCGGGCTTTTCCCCCACATGGAGATCAGTTGGACCGAGGAGGGCAACTATGCCGGCGTTACATCGGATGGCATTCTTGTTTCCAAAATCCGCACTTACAAAACAGGAAGCATTCTGGGAACACAGATTATCACTTATACGGCCGGCAGTGGCTATTACGGGGGCGAAGGCGGCAATCGCGCGTCGATGGCGGAATCCATGGTTTTTAATCGCCAGAGTCTGGGCATGGTGGGAGGGATACTGAAGGCTCCGGAACTCCCCGACGATCAAAAGCAATACATCAGTTTTTTTCATCGCAACTTCCAATACTACAAGGACGTGCAAAACGTTGCGGATGCGGCCGTGCTGTACTCCTATTGTTCGATGGGATTCAATAACGATCGGCCGGCAGTGAGCTTTATGCTGTTCACCCAGGCGCTCATCCAGGCCATGGCGCCGTTTGACATCATTTTCGACGAGCACTTAAAGGACCTGTCAAAGTATCGCGTGCTGGTACTGGCTGATCAGGAATGCTTGAGCGATGCCCAGATGCACCTGATCAGGAACTTCGTGGAGCAGGGCGGCGGAGTCGTGGCAACAGAGCAGACATCGCTTTATACCCCTCGACGTCTCAGACGCCGGGATTTTGGCCTGCACGACTTGTTCAAGGTTTCTGCGCCGCAATGGCGAGGGCCGGGGGAGGTGGAAAAGAACCTTGAAATGCCCCCCCTGCGTAACAGCATTGGCCGTGGACGGGTTAGTTATATTCCTTCGGTTAAACCCGCGATTGAAAAGCCGAGCGCGGAAAGAATGCCAAGCAGGTACTGGAAGCTGCCTTTGAACTGGGAAGAACTGATTGAAGGTGTGGAATGGGCGGCCGCAGGGAAGCTGTCACTGGAGGTGATATGCCCTGGATCACGGGCTGTTGTGGCTGAATTGATGGACCAGCCCGGGAAGAATCGGCGACTGGTTCACCTCGTGAATTATGCAGGCCCACAGGGAAAAGTAGTGAGCGATGTAGGCGTAGCCGTTGATTTGCCTCAGGGGAAGCATGCTGGGACGATAACTTTGCTTTCGCCGGACAGGGCAGAAAATCCTAAAGTGAAGTGGCGTGTTGAACAAGGACGAGTACATTTCACAGTCCCGCATCTTGACACCTACACACTTGCCGTTCTTGATCTGATTTGAAGCGTGCTTTTCTGGAATGCGGCAGACGGCGAACCAAGGCAAGCAATTCGTGACAGGTCAAGTGTTTTAGAGAATGACATCTCTTTCAAATCTTCCCCCGGGGCCCCCGGCAACGCTTTCTTCCCCGAAACGCGTTGGAACTCTCACGAAATTGGAAGGGGTGCCTGACTGCGCCCAAAAGTACGGCGACGCGGTGTTTTTCAAATTTTTTAACGTTGCGATCTGTCTGCTGGTTCATCCCGATTATATCGAACAAGTCCTCGTGATGCCGCAGTCGAATTTTGTTAAATCGCGTGACTACCGTGTGCTCTCGCGCGTGATGGGCGAGGGGTTACTAACGGCTACAGGCGAAGCCTGGTGGCGCCAAAGGAAATTGGTCCAGCCGGCCTTTCACCATGAAAACATTGCTAGTTATGGAAGCTGATGGTGGATTGTGCCACACGCATGCTCGGCACATGGGAAGACGGCGTTGCTCGTGATATCCACAGGGATATGACACGCCTGACGCTTGAAATTGTGACTCGCGCGCTTTTTGGGACAAGCAACGTGGCCAAGGCCGATGATGTCAGCGCGGGTCTGCAATCCATGATGGAGGAATTCGCCTGGCATGCCAACCTGTCCTTCATTCTGCCTGAATTTATTCCTCTTCCCATCAGGCGCCGGCTACGGTGTGGAATCCGATTGTTGGATGATGTTTTCTATTCAATCATCAAGTCGAGACGAATGGACCCATCCGACCAGGGAGATTTGCTTGGCGACCTTCTCAAGATGCGTCACTCGGACGGACGCCAGATGACTGACCGGGAGCTTCGGGACGAGATGATGACTTTGCTGGTTGCCGGGCATGAAACGACGGCTGTGGCTCTAACTTGGACATGGTATTTGTTGTCACTGAACAAGCAGACGGAGACGAAGCTTCATGAGGAACTTGAGGCCGACCTGGGCGGCCGGGACCCTACAGTTGCCGCCATCCGCTTTTGCTTCGAGGTGGAGTATCTCCCGCGCGGGATGCATGGGGCATAAAGTATTAGAGAACTCTAATGTATGGGGGAGAACTTTAAGTGTATCAAGGCACTTGCGTATACGACTAAAGTTCTAGTGCTTGGCCCCCCTCTAGTACTATCGTAACATTGCCGTTCGTGTCCTTGATGGTTACGATAATGTATGGAAGGAGAGAGGAAGCGATTTCAGCGTTCAAGGACTGGCCAATGGTTTGCTCCATCGGAATTCTGATTTTCTCAACGGCGCTCTTTATTTTTTACATTCAAACGCTGTGTGAGAAAGTGCTTCGTCGAGAGTTCAGCCGCGCTTATTTTCAGGATGTTCTTAATGCAATTGATCTGGAGTTCCCTCGCTTGCGGCAGGCTATCCTGAACAATGCCGACATCGGGTATGCCCAGATAAAATTGGCAATAAAATCGGACTATTTTACCCTGACCTATCTAATGAAGAAGGGAAATCCGAAGCAATCCCAATTCTCATGGCATGAGCGACTGTTGATCGGTTATTTTCGGATTCTTCTTTTGATCCTTCCGATTCGCTACGCTTTTCACTTCCAGGAAAGAAATGCCGTGATCAAACTCACAACCATCCTCCATCACTTTGCGAACCTGGTTGGAGAAAGGGTTATCTTGGCAAGCGCGCCTGGGATGGCTGGCAGTCCCCAGGCTTGAGGGTGGGTTGAAGCTTGTAAGTGTGCCTATCATGAAGGCTGGTTCAAAAGATCGGAAAGTGCTTCTGATCGAGGGCGAGCCCGTATCCAGGGACCTTCTGCGTACCCTGATTAAGAACCTGGGCTGCCATGGTGAAGTGGCCGCTGACGGACAGCAAGGCCTGGCAATGGTAAGTTCAGACGATTTTGATGCAGTCTTGCTTGACCTGAGAAGTTCATCGCTGCCTCCCGAGGAAGTGGTGGCCGGAATCCACGACATAAGGCCCAGTCTGGTGGGGAGGGTCCTGGTGATAACCGGCGAGGTGGATGACCGCGCCACTCTCGACTTGATTGAACGATACTTTCTTCTCCGAATCCGAAAAAGCCGCGTGATTTCCGATCTGGTAGGCCGATTGAGGGCATTACTGCAGATTGCTCCTTCCACCACCGAGATGAAACCTAAGCATCCGTTGTAGAATGCATGGTGACGCGGGAGCGCGAACTTCCTGCCTGAAACGCTGCGGTTAACCTTGCAACTGCTTCGATAGAAAAATCTTCAACGAGTGTGCGTCCTCGACGGCATATCAGTCTCTGCTCGTTCGCGCAGCAGACTGGTCCTATCGTTTCAATCAGGAAAGCCGATGAGCCTGGTCAACGTGAGAGTTCATGATGAGAAAGACAAAATGAACTCTTTCCGTAGAGACGCACTGCAACATGGCTTTCTCAAATAATGATGAAATGGCCTGTACCTGAAAGGGACGGCCTGCTGCGAGTACATTTCGGCGTGCTCGCTCCATCGGAATTTGCAAACTCTCGCCAAAATGTCTTGCTGTGGTGTAACGAGACAAATTGAGTTATTCTGACACGGCTGTTGAAGCTCGCGCGGCTGGGCATGGAGAAATATATCCGGGGTATATCTTATTGGAGCGTGCATCGGGGAACGGCGCAAATTAACTTTACTGACAACGGAGAATCCATGAAATCGAAGTTACTTCTGCTGGTGTTTATCCTCCTGGGAAACACATTTGCGATGGGTCAGAGCGCCCAGAGGATGCTGGACGAGTTTCTGACCAACCAATTGCAGCCCTCTGACGTTGTGACTTATCAGATGCAGCAGTTTTTGATGCATAACAGACCCGTGCTTCCGCGTGCCACGAGTGCTGCGCAGTGGACCGCTGAAGCAAATCATATCCGGCAGCGCGTTTTAGGTGACGTCATTTACCATGGATGGCCGAAATCCTGGGTGGATTCCCCTCCGAAGTTCGAAGATATGGGACCGGTTCCCGTGCCCGCCGGGGCAGGATATCGCCTGCGCAAGTTTCGCTATGAGGTGGTGCCGGGTTTCTATTCCACAGCCGTGTTGTACGAGCCGGCGCATCTTGCGGGGAAAGCGCCGGCCGTGCTGGACGTCCTTGGCCACTTCCCAACCGGCAAGTCCGAGCCGTTCGAACAGAAACTCTGCATTAACCAGGCCCTGCGCGGGATGATTGCTCTCAGCATTGCCTTTATAGATATGGGCGAGCTCCGGGTGGAAGGAAACGAGCACTATTATGGTTCGGACCTTGACCTGGTGGGCGCGAACGGCGTGGGCTTGTTCTACCTGGCCATGCGCCGCGGTCTTGACTTTCTTTATGACAACCCGCACGTCGACCGGAGCCGCATTGCCGTAACAGGACTTTCCGGTGGCGGCTATCAGACCATTGTGCTCAGTTCACTGGACAAGCGGGTTCTGGTTTCCATCCCGGTTGCGGGCTTTGATTCTCTGAACGGAAGGTTGGAGCGGCTTCCGGGCGAACCGGGGGATTATGAGCAGCTAGCGCCAGGCCTGCTGGATGGGCAGGGTTATCAGACTTTCGTCGCCATGCGCGCTCCCCTGCCTACGCTTGAAATCAACAACGCAGAGGACTCGTGCTGTTTTCGGGCCCCGCTGGTAAAGCCGGATATCTACGACGCGATCAAGCCGTTTTACGCACTCTACGACCGGCAGGATGCTTTGCAATTTTACGAGAACACGCAGGTTTCAGCTCACAATTACCAGCGGGCCAACCGTCAGCAGGCCTACCGGTTTCTCTCAAAATGGTTTCATCTCCCCGACAAACCTGATGAAATTCCGGTGGAAAAGTACGTCAAGAGTTACAGTGAGCTTGCAGCGGGAGTACCGGCAGACAACCTTACCATTCTGGGGCTGGCCAGAAAATTTGCGTCCCAAATCCAACACCCACCTGTTCCGGCCGATTCGGCGGGGCGCGCGGAGTGGGCCAGGAAGCAGCGGGCTACACTCAACAAGGTTGTGCACTATAAACCTGTCGAGGTTGAAGATCCCTGGTATGTCGCGAATACCAACCACAGTACCGTTGAATCCATTTCGTTTCGCTTTGCCATGAGCAACGGTTTAAGCGCGACGGGAGTCTGGACAAAGTCGATCTGGACACCGGAAAACGCGCCTCTGGTGGTGATGATCAATGATAAGGGCCGGGCCGGGGTGGACGGTCAGGTTTGGGACCATGTTCCCGAAGCCGCCAATTTGATTGAAACAGGCCGGCAGGTTCTGGCCTTGTCCATCCTGTTTACCGGAGATGCAACCCCCTCGAAGCAAAACGTGGGAAGCTTCGGCTATATGATGAGCGCTGTGGGCGCCCCGCCGTTGGGCCTTGAGGCAGCCCAGTTGATCGGCATTACGAATTGGGCCAAACAGAGATGGCGCCCTTCAGAAGTGTCTCTCGAGAGTGAAGGCTACCGCATGCAGATGGTGTCTTTGGTGGCTGGAGCGTTGCAGCCGCGGCTTTTCCGCAGCATCACCATCCATCAGGGGATCCGAAGCCTGGCCGACCTTCTTGTGGAGCCGGTCAAGTCAGACGAAGTGCCGGATGTGTTCTGCCTTGATCTCTACAAGGATTTCGATCTTGACATGTTGAAGGCCATGGCTGAGCCCGCCGATGTGACAGAGTCAGATTATGTGAAGCTGACCGCTGCGAAGGAGTAGAAAGATAGAAGCTCTAGGGGTGGACGGCTTCCGAACCGAATGGCGGGTGCCGTCCGCATGCCCTTGATCCTATGGAGGGTTGATCGTAGACCTCCCAGGCTTTCTCATCCGGGCACTTCAAGTGGTATTGGCTTTGGCGATAGTGCTGGCAGCATCTTTTCTGCCGGTGGGGTTCTTTGGGCCTTGCCACTTCCGGTCCCGGTTGGGAGATTTCCTGCCCGTCGTTTGGATTGTGCCGGTGTTTTGCACGCGGACCGAAAGGGCGGTGTTTTCCAGGAAATTCAGCCGTTCATGTTTTCCGGCCTGCTATCTTCTTCTCTGAACCACATGCCATGTTCCAACGGCTGATTCGGCCGGTAAAGCTCGCGCTGTGGTGGTGCTGATTGCAACGGGAACGGTTGCTGATAATATCCGGCCCTTACAGTTAAACATTTGCGCCGCCCAGACGGCAAGGGCGGAGTGTTTTGCGGGAGCGGCAGTGAGTGGGTGATGAATTCAATCGGGCATAGGTGGTGAAGGAGAGACCGATGGAAAATCTGAACAGGCGGGGACTTTTGCAAGTAATCGCTGCGGCGGCCGTTGCCGGCGCAGGAAATTTCACGAATGCCAGGGCTGATGAGCCGAAGCCCATGCCCATGGGACTGCTGGTGAGCGCAACCAGCGAACCTGAAAAAGTAATGGAGTACGTTCGCGGGTTCGGGATTCCCACGGTCCATGTGAGCACGTCAGATTTTTCAACCGCCATGGCCCGGCGCCTGCATACGGCGCTCGACAGCAACGGAATTGAGGCCACGGCCCTTGTGTCGTCAGGACCGGGTGGGCAGAAATACGACCTGTATGAAGGGCCACTCACTTACGGGCTTGTGCCTTCGCGCTACCGCCGGCAACGCGTTGATCATCTCAAGCGCGCCTCGGACTTTGCCCGGCGGCTGAACATTCCGGTGACGTTCAACCAATGGGGCTACATTCCGGAAGTTCCCAGTGACCCGTTGTACGAGCCAACAGTGAAGGCGGTGCGCGAAATCGCCACCCACTGCAAGGCAAACGGGCAAACGTTTGTGAACGAGACCGGGCAGGAAACCCCGGTGACTCTGCTGAGGACGATTCTGGATACTGGCATGGACAACGTGAAGGTTGTTCTGGACGCGGCCAACCTGATCCTTTACGGGAAAGGAAATCCGGTAGATTCGCTTGACGTCATCGGGAAATATGTAATTGGCGTTCACGCGAAAGACGGATTCTATCCCACCAACCCGCGCTATCTGGGCCGTCAGGTTGCCTGTGGACACGGCCAGGTGGGGTGGCCCCGGCTGATTCGGGGCCTGAAAAGGCTTGGCTACAAAGGACCCATTACGATTGAGCCGGTCCTGGGGCGAGAACATCGGAACGAGGAAATCCGGGAGGATATGGGCTACCTGAAAAGACTGATTGAACAGAGCTAGAGCTGCCCGAGGCCGGTGTGCCTGCAGGAACGGGAACAGTTGCCACGGCGGGAGGGAAGCAAATGAATCCGTACCGCCGATGCTGACAACCGGCGCTGCCTCAGCATGAAGGCCCACCAATCGATAAAGGAGAACTGAGTGCATGGCTCGACGAATTGACCGGAGATCGTTTCTAAAGAAATCGAGTGAGGCGGCGCTGGGAGCGACGGCCGTTTCGCTGCTGGGGGCGTCACGTGCCACCGCAGGCGGCGAGAACAGCTTTCACAGCGCTTGGCCGCGGCAGGCAGAGCGCCCCTGGGTGGGGCCCGAGTACTGGACCAACCCGCTGGAGGACTGGCGCATTCATGAAGGGCGCCTGGAATGTGTCTGCCCGGGTGGCGATCGGAATGTTTTCCTGCTGACGCGTGAGGTTGCCGCTCGTGAGGGAACGCTGGCCATGAGCGTGCGGCTGGGGCGGCTGGATGGCGGTGCGGAAAGGCACGGAGAGGATTCCGCCGAACATTGTCCGTTTCACGACATCGAGCGAGAGGCGAAAAAACTGGAAGGCGGTTTTGCCGGGTTCCGCGTGGGCATCAAGAGCTTTGTGGACGATTATCGGGCGCGCGCCATTCATGGCCGCGGAATGAACATGGGGGTAACGGCCGAAGGGCGACTTTTTATCGGGGAGGTGAAAGCGTCGGCCCCAAGAGTAAAGCTCGATCAGGAATTGAGCCTGGAAATGGAGGCGCAACCGTCGCGGAGTGGCTATCGAGTAACGCTTCGGGCGGAAAACCGGAAAGGGCAGAGGGTGGCCGAAACCATCCGGCAGGTGCCGGGCGAGTGGCTGGAAGGAGGTGTAGCGCTGGTATCGAGTTCCGGCAAGGTTGAACCCACTCCGAAGCCTCTGGGCAAACTGATGGGTTACGCCTTTTATCCGCCGGCCCAGAGGCGAGGTGGGACGATGCGCTTCTGGTTTGCTGACTGGATGCTCGGTGGCACAAAAGTTGACGCGTACGACGATCGCACCTATGGGCCCATCCTATTTGCGCTTTACACCGTCAGCCGCGGGGTACTGAAGCTATCCGCGCAATGCCCGCCAATGGGCAACGCGCCGAAAGAAGTTCGGCTGCAGATACGCAATGGGGGCAACCGCTGGAAGACGATTGCCACGGCCGAACTGGACCCGGACGCCTGGAATGCCGTGTTCCGCGTGCCGGCGTGGAACGACGCCAAAGACCATGCCTACCGGCTCCTTTACGCCATGCCGGATGCCAGCGGAAAGCTGCGGCAGCATAGCTTTGAAGGGATGGTTCGCAAAGACCCCAATGGCCGGAACGAAATCACCGTGGGTCTTCTGACCTGCATCTGGGACATGGGCTTTCCACACTCGGAGTTCACTCGGAACCTGGGCTGGCACAAACCTGACGTCTTGCTTTGGACGGGCGACCAGGTTTACGAACCGGTGGGCGGCTTCGGGGTGATGGAGACGCGGGACCCGGAACTGCTGGTTCCCTCGATGCACGACTACCTTCGCAAGTGGTGCATCTTTGGGTGGGCCACTCGCGACCTGACACGGCAGATTCCATCGGTCTGCATGCCGGACGACCACGACATGTTCCACGGCAACCTCTGGGGATGTGGTGGCAAGCCGACCGATCCGAACGCGGCGCCCGGAGATGCTACGCAGGACTCCGGGGGATATAAGATGCCCGCACGCTGGGTGAACATGGCACAGCGGACGCAAACTTCGCATCTGC
>JAJYJL010000050.1 GCA_021789565.1 Acidobacteriota bacterium | reverse complement strand
CGGAATAAATGACTTTCTGATCATAAGCGACCGCCTGCGCGACAAGCGCCAGCCGCCGCCCCACTTCCTGCTTGTTGCGTGGATGCACGATGCTGGCAGCGCCGATATCAATGGTCACTGCCATGGCCGTCTTTGGGAGCGACAGCGTCATGAGCTGCGCTTCTCTCAGCAAAGGCCAGTTGGCCGGCGGCTGCACATCCTGATAACTGGCGAGCTGCACAAACAGAAACGGAAAATCTCCCTCGTCCCAGGCGTGCCGCCAGTCGCGGATCATGTCTGGAAAGAGCTTGCGGTACTGAATGGCACGGTCCCCGTTTGACTCGCCCTGGTACCAGATGGCGCCCTCAATTCGATAAGGGATCAGCGGCGCAATCATGGCGTTGTAGAGCGACGCAGGGCGCCACGGGTTGCTGCGCGGATCGCCCGGCAGGCGGGGCGCAGCAGGCATGGGCTTTCCCGCCGCCTCAGCCTGCCGGGTGGTCTGTTCCCAATCCTGAAGCGCCTGGTTATAATGCGCGATTTCAGCCGGATAAGCCTCCTCTTCCTTTTGCCACCTTTGCAGAATGTCTCGAAACGCGGGGTCCGCCTTGAGGGTAGGCAGCGGGGTCCAGGATTCCGCGGGCGTGCCGCCCCACGATGTGTGAATCAGCCCGATGGGTTCGTGCAACGACTTCAGCAGGTTCAGCCCAAAGAAATAACCCACGGCGGAAAAATGCCCCACGGTCACCGGGCTGGTGATCTCCCATTTGCCGGCGACATCGCTTTGCGGCTTGCCGGCCACCGACTGGTCCACGGTAAACATGCGGACCATCGGATGATCGGCGGAAGCGATCACCTTCTGATAGTCCTCAACGCCCGTCCCCCAGACGTCGGGTGTCGGCGCCACCTCAAACCCCATGTTCGACTGCCCGGAGCAGATCCACACCTGCCCCACCAGGACGTTGTGGATGACGATTGTGTTGCTGCCCGCCACCGTCATCTCAAACGGTCCGCCGGGCTGGAGCGGTCCGATCTCAACCTTCCAGCGGCCGGAAGCGTCTGCTGTTGCCGTGGCCTGCTGGCTGCCCAGAACCACAGTCACTTTTTCGTTCGGATCCGCCGTGCCCCACACGGGATCTTTTGCGCCCGCCTGCAGTACCATGTTCTCGCTGAAAAGCGACGGCAGCTTGACTTCAGCCCTGGCCCAAGGTGCGGCAAACACCAGGCAGGCAAACAGGATGACCACATGTCTGGCAAAGAAGGTGGATGAACGCATGGCAGTTTCTTCCTTTCTTCCCACTCGATGGTTCCCGCAATCCTGAATGCAGCAGAAAACAGGGATTTGACTTATACCGGAGTTGGCCATGATTTTCAAGGTTGCAGATCGAAAAGCCTTGCGGCAATTTCGATGCAGGGACTTGATGGAAACCGCTGGGAAGATGAGCTCGCCGCCACAAGTGCGGGAACGTAGGTGACGGAGTCCGCCGAAAATCCGCCGTCTTGCTCAACCGACGCGGGGCTTTATTGACAGTGATGGAACTGCTGGGGCATTCTAGTATCACTGCGACGAAATGCGATCGAGGTGCAAGCCGCGAAAGCAAGTGGCGTTCCGTTGCCGCGCTCGCCCGGAGTGGACTCGAGACAAGCTCATTCCCTTCCGGCGATGAACGCATCTTGTCGCAGGCCAAAGAAAGCAACAGAACGGGCCGGTAGCTCAAGTGGTAGAGCATTGCCCTTTTAAGGCAAGGGTTCCGGGTTCGAGTCCCGGCCGGCTCACCAGATGTAACCAATTTCGATTTCTTCCAGGGCCACTTTGCATCTCTCCGCAGATTCCATTACGCCATCCACTTCCGGATTTCAAACATGAATGAACTTCTTTGTTTCTCTGCCTGCGGCATGGCGCGCGCCATCCGCGAAAAGAAAGTCTCGTCCGCCGAACTCGTTCAGGCCCATCTGGAACGTATCGAGGCCGTGAACCCGAAGCTCAACGCCATCGTGCAACTGCCCGCCAAACGCGTGATGGCGGAAGCCCGTGCGGCGGATGCCGCGCTCGCAAGCGGTGAGCTTAAAGGACCGCTGCACGGCGTGCCGGTAACTTTTAAAGACGCCATTGAAACGGCCGGAATCATCAGCCCGGGCGGAACGCTGGGGCGGCGCAACTTCATTCCGCAGCAGGACGCTGTGATCGTCAAACGCCTGCGGGCGGCCGGCGCCATCGTGCTGGGAAAAACCAATTGTCCGGAATTCGGCTGGGCATGGGAAAGCGACAACCTGATTTACGGGCGCACGAACAACCCCTACGATTTGTCGCTATCGGCCGGCGGATCGAGCGGCGGCGAAAGCGCCCTGATTTCCGCCGGAGGGTCGCCGCTGGGCTTTGGCAGCGATGCCGGCGGCAGTGTCCGCTTTCCGGCCAATTGCTGCGGGCTGGCGGGCATCAAGCCGACTTCCGGCCGCGTTCCGCGCACAGGCCATTTTCCCGGCCCCGGCGGCATGCTGGATGCGCTGTGGCAGATCGGCCCGCTGGCCCGGAGCGTGGAAGACCTAGAGCTTGCGCTCAAAATAGTCGCTGGCGTTGACGGGCTTGATCCAGCTATCGTTCCTGCACCGCTCGGTGAAATGGCGGCGGTGGATGTGGAGAAGCTTCGCGTGGCTTTCCACACGGACAACGGGCTTGCCACGCCGCAGCCCGAAATCGCTGAAGCCGTTGGTAAGGCCGCGGCGGTTCTGTCGGAAGCCGGAGCAAAGGTGGAAGAAGCGCTCCCGCCCGGCATCGGCGAGACGTTTGAGATTTATCAAGGGCTGTTCTGCGCCGATGGTGGCGCTGGCTTGAAGGCGCTGATTGAGCTGGCAGGGACCCGTGAGATCCATCCGCTGCTGCAGCAGGCGCTCGACATCCAGCAGCAGCATGGAATTTCAATGGCCGATTACGGAGCGCTGGTGGCCAGGTGGGACACTTTCCGCAGCACGATGCTCGGGTTTATGGAATACTACGACGCCATTCTCAGCCCGGTGTGCAGCTTTGCCGGCATGGTCCACGGCTCAACCTACAGGAAGCTGCCGTCTTTCAGCTACACGATGACTCACAACCTGACCGGCTGGCCGACGGCCGTGGTGCGCGCAATGAATACCACCGGGGGACTTCCCATTGGAGTTCAGATTGCCGCCCGCCCCTGGCACGAACACGTGGCGCTGGCCATCGCCCGAGTCCTTGAGGAAGCTCTGGGCGGATGGCAAGCGCCGCCGATCTGATCCACTTCCTTGCCAGGCGAACCTTACGCCACTGCCCTGCCCGATGTGATGTCCCAGGTGACCTTTTCCCCGGTAACGTAGGAGAGGTTCACCATGTGCCCGGCGGAGGCTGCCCGGTGGCCCACCTCGGCGTTTTCTCCGCACTGCTTCCGCGAGCGCACGCATTCAAAGAACTCGGCCATGTGCAGCGTGGTGGGGTCGGCAGAATCCTTGGCCTGAATCTCTTTCGCTGGCGGAGCCGTCCGCGCGGCTTCTTCGCGGCGGTTTCCCACATCCATAAATTTCTTCTGCAAGGCCACGGGCCAGCCATCGATGGAATAGCTGTAGCCCTCGCGATGCGAATCAACGCCGTAGGTCATGGACGATCCGCCCAGCGGCAACACCAGAGTGCCATCCGTGCCCAGGAACTGGATGCCGTTTCCGTTGATGCCTTCGGAGTTGAAAGTTGAAGCCATGTTGACGTGGAACCCCTCGGGGTATTCGAACAGGGCGTCGAGCGTGTCAGGCACCTGGCGGCCGTCATGGCGGACGAGGATGCCGCCCGTGGCCACAACGCTGCCAGGCATATTGGCGCCCAGGATGTAGTGGATGGAAGTGATGAGGTGGACAAACAGGTCGGTGGTGATTCCGCCTGAATAATCCCAGTACTTGCGGTATTGGAAAACGCGTTCCGCTGAGAAGGGCCTTTGCGGCGCCCCTCCCAGCCACTCTTCCCAGTTGAAGTTCACGCCGTTTTCGAGGTCGGGGGGAATGGGATAGTTCCAGGCGCCGGTTGAACTGTTGCGATTGTAGGCTGCCATCACCTTGGTCACTTTCCCCAGCTTGCCGGCGGAGACCATATCTTTGGCAACGCGGTTCTGGCTGGAGGAGATCCACTGGCTGCCCACCTGCACAATGCGATTCGCGTTCCGCGCCGCGTCAATCATCTTCTGCCCGTCGGCAATGCGGTGGGTCATGGGCTTTTCGATATAGACGTCTTTGCCGGCGGCAATCGCATCCAAAAACAGGGGAGCGTGCCAGTGGTCGGGCGTGGCAATCACCACAGCGTCGATGTCCTTGCGGTCCAGCAGCTTCTTGTACTGGGCATAGTTAACGTCGATTTTGCCGTCCGTGCGCTCTTTGGCGCGTTCCAGGTGGCCCTTGTAGCAGTCGCAGACCTCCACCAGGTTGGCCTGCCCGGTCTTTCTGGCCGATTCAAACAGGATGTTGCCGCGAATGCCGAAACCGATAAACCCAACATTCACCCGGTCACTAGGCGCAGCCGGTTTTGGCAGGGGGGATGCCGCTTCAACGGCCAGGGGTTCGCCATTCAGGATCAGTCCCAACCCGGCGGCGCCTGCGGCGCCCCGGCGCATAAACTCGCGACGATTATAGACAGACATGGCCCAGCCTCCTTGGATGCTTCAATTTGATTTCTCCACGCTGTGCCCGAAGCTGCGCCCGATGGATTTCGCCTGCAAAGCAGACGCTCCCGGAGCTTCATCGGCACATACCCAAATCAAAAGCCATCTTGCCGGGAGATGCTGTGACCGCCATCACCCCATGTGCGGGGAGTTCCTGAGTTTGTTATGCTGATGAATTCGGTGCTCGCGCACACCAGATCGAGAGGCAACTATGAGCAAGTTCAAATCGAAAAACTCCACACGGCTGCCCAAACTCGCGTACCGTAACGAACGATTCATGGACAGCGCCGATGCCCGCACGTTGCGCATCGCCGCGGAATACCTGGAGCCCCAGGTGCGCCTGCGCCGTGCCGGCGTGCAGAACACCGTGGTCTTTTTCGGGTCGGCGCGGGTGCTGCCCCATGATAAGGCGCGGGAAAGACTCCGTGAGGTGCTGGCCCGCGCCCGCTGTGGCGGTCCGCCGCCCACAAAAGAGGAATTGCGCGCCGCGCGCATGGCGCTGAAGATGTCAAAGTACTACGAGCAGGCCCGCGAACTGGCCCACCTGATTACCACCTGGTCGCTCGGGCTCAAGAACGGCAAGCATTTTCTGGTCGTCTGCTCGGGTGGCGGACCGGGCATTATGGAAGCCGCCAACAGGGGCGCCCATGAGGCCGGCGGTGTCTCGATCGGCTTCAATATCCGCCTGCCCTCGGAGCAAAACGCCAATCCCTTTATCACCCCGGAACTTTCCTTTCTGTTCCGCTACTTTTTTATGCGCAAACTGTGGTTTGCCCAGCCTTCACGCGCAGTGGTTGTCTTTCCAGGCGGCTTTGGAACCATGGACGAAATGTGGGAGTTTCTGACCCTCATCCAGACCCACAAGATGGGCCATCGCAACACCATTCTTCTTTACGGGTCGAAGTTCTGGAAGAAGGCCGTCAATTTTGACTGGCTCAGGGAGGCGGGGACAGTGAGCGCCGAAGAATCAAAGCTGATCCGCTTTGTGGACAGCCCGCGCGAAGCGTTTGAAACTCTCAAGTCCGCGCTGACGCGCCAGCTTCGGCTGAAACAACCGATACGCCACCCCTTCTATTAGCCGGAAAGCCCCCTTCGCGCGGCGGGCTTTTGCGGCCATTCAGGCGGGCGGGCTCAGGTCCCTGCTTTTTCCAGCCGCTTCAGGAACACTTCAATCTCGCGCTGGGTTTGCAGATCGCCCTTTTCGCAGGCCACCTGGCCGCCCTTCGTATAAATTTCTCGCGCCTCATCCGGGCGGTCCAGGCCCACCAGCGATTTCCCCAGTTCGCGGTAGGCTGCCGAATAATCGGGCTTCAGCCGCAGGGCCTCGCGAAGCTCGCGCTCCGCATCGGCATAACGCTTCGCCTTCAGATATTCCCGCCCCAGGCTGTAGCGGACCATCACGTTATCGGGCGCCTGGGCGGCCATCTCCTCAAAGGATTCCAGCAGCGATTTGTCAGCTTGATTTTCGTCCACGGCAAGGCCCCGCACGATTACTTCAGGTTCTCAGAAATCAGGTATTCCACCAGCACCAGGTCGTGCCACTCGCTTCCCAGCCGGCCGTGCTTCTGAAACACGCCCACTTCCCTCCAGCCCGCCAGTTCACACAGTTTGCGCGCCGGACCGTTGTCAGCAATAATGCGCCCCACCAGCTTGTAGAAGCCCTTTTCGCGCGCCGCATCCTGCATGGCCTTGAGGAGTTCCTGCGCCACACCATGCCCGCGCAGGCTGCGCTCGATAAAGATGGATAGTTCCGCCACGCCGTCGAAACACCTTCTCGGGCTGTAAGGGTTGAGCGCCGCCCAGCCCATCAGCGTATGTTTCACTTCCGCCACCAGCACCGGGTAGCGGTCCGGACGCGCGGCCAGCCACAAGTAACGCTCCTCGGGAGTGACGTAAGCGTTTTCGAAGGTTGCGGCACGGTCCTGCACGCCCTGGTTATAGATTCTGGCAATCTCCTTTGCGTCGTCGATGCGGGCCGGCCGGATATTCAGCGGGCCGCTCCATTCTGCCGTCATGGGCTGCCTGTCCTTTCAATTGCACGGATTGAGCACAGTTCCTGCCTGCCGCAGAGTTTGGAGGCCGGGCCCGGACTGGCTCGCGCAAAGCACAACTTTAAGAGGAAACCACTGCCGATTGCAAGGATGGCCGTCACAATCTTTCTCAGGATGCAGCGGCAGCCAGGCGGTCGAGAATCGTGTCAAGCGTGGGGCGCAGCGCTTCCGCGAGGTGCCCGGAGGCGCGCAACTCCCCGCCCGTCTGGACCGCAGGCCCCCTCACAAGGTCTGCCGCCGAGTGCTGAATCAGGTCCTCGAGCCCTTCCGGCAACACTTCCAGGTGGAATTGCAACCCCAGCACTCTGCCATCAAGGTCGAACGCCTGGTTACGGCAAACGAGGCTCTCCGCCAGCCGTACGGCGCCCTGCGGCAGGTCAAACGTTTCACCATGCCAGTGCAGGACCGTCATCTCCGCCGGCAGTCCCCTGAACAAACCGCTTGCAGCCGCTTCCGGGGTTAACCGCACCGGAAACCATCCAATCTCTTTCTCGCGGCTGCGGTAAACCCGTGCGCCCAGAGCCTGCGCCACCAGTTGCGCGCCCAGGCATACGCCCAGGACAGCCTTCCGCTCCCGCACAGCGTCCGCGATCAGTTGCTTTTCGGCGGCGAGCCACGCGAACCTCGAGTCGTCGTTGGCGCTCATCGGCCCGCCCATGACAACCAGGAAATCGAAGGTGTCCACAGCAGGCAACTTTTCGCCGTTGGACTGCCGGGTGAGGGTTTTCGAGTGTCCGCGCTCCAGCGCCCACTCCTCAATCGCCCCCGGCCCTTCAAACGCTACGTGCTGGATGATGTGAATTCGCATCGGTGAGTCATTCCGCCTACCACATTCAGAAAACATTCTGGCGCGACATCGACATTTGCCGCGTTCCCGGTGACGAGGCTCTTGAATTTGGCAACAAGGTTGAAACGCAATGGTCTGCGAAGAAGCGCAGAGACATCAGGCAATAGCCTCAAACTCCTCAAGATCGCGAGCGTAGTCAAGACAAGCGGCGACCTGCTCGTGAGTGAGGTCCGGAAATTCACCGATAATTTCATCCGGGACTTTCCCCTCGGCAAGGTATCCCAGCACCAGGCTCACCGGAATGCGTGTGCCTTTCAGACGCGGCTTCCCGCGCAGGATTTCATAGTCGCTCGCAATGTATTCTTTCCAGCCAGATTTCATGGCGCCCTCGTTTCTGGAACGATAGTAGCCGCTATTCAGCCTGAAAGCAAAACAGGTCCGGGCGCCGGCCCTGGATTTTTCGCCGCGCGACACCGCAGACTGCACAATCCACCACCTCGGTCGCCTATCACAATATTAACGGAAACTTCGCGGCCCATTCTCCCTTCTGTTGACCGCCGTGCGAGGGGATGGCATGATAGGCGCAGGGGGAAAAGGGTTGCTATGAAAAACCAGAGAAGCAAAGTTGTTTGCGCGGCCGCGGTGGTCTGTGCGGCTGCCGGCTTGTGGATTCTGGGTTCAAACCCGGCCGCCCATGCTCAGCAACCCGGACCGACTCCAAACACGGGCGAAACAGTTTACGCGCCCAAGAAGTCGGCCAAGCCCGAGCTGGAGCAGCAGCCGCAAAACCAGCCTACCGAGCAGCCCGAGAAAGTTCCCCAGCAGCCCGGCCAGCAGGCGCCCCAGGAAAAGAAGCCGGAAAAGATCAACCCCAACCAGGTTTACACGCTCTCCACTGAATCCAACCTGGTGAACGTGGATGTGCTGGTCACAGACAAGAATGGCAACCCGATCACAGGGCTGGGCAAACAGAATTTCAAAGTGCTGGACGACGGCGTGCCGCAATCCGTCACCAACTTTTCCACGGCGGAAGCGCCCATCACGGTGACCATGCTGATCGAATTCAGCAACAAGTGGTGGGGCTACCTCTATCTCGCCCTGGAAGATGCCTACCAGTTTCTGAACTTCATGGAACCCAAAGACTGGGTGGCCGTGGTCGATTTCGATATGCAGCCGCACATCCTGCAGGACTTCACGCATGATCGCTACCAGGTGCGGTCGGCGCTGGACACTCTGCGATTGCCCGGCTTCAGCGAAACCAACCTGTATGACGCCCTCTCGTTCACCATCGACCGCATGAAGAATGTGGGGGGACGCAAGGCTATCCTGGCCATCGTCACCGGCTTTGACACCTTCAGCAAACTGACCTACGGTCAAATGCTGAAGATCGCCAAAGGATCCAACACACCCATTTACCCGGTCAGCATTCTGGAATGGGTTTCGATTCGTTACGGCGATTCGATTGACACGCTCCAGGCCCGGAATGCCCTCACTTCCATCGCCAGGTATTCGGGCGGAGAAGCTTATTTCCCCCGCTTTGAGGGCGCCCTGCCGGACATCTACAATCAGATCGCCGGCCAGCTTCGGCACCAGTACAGCCTGGGATTCCTTCCCACCGACAGCACCAAGAACGGCAAGTACCACAAGCTGGAAGTGCAACTGGTGGACGCGCAGGGGAATCCTCTGGTCATCACCAATAAGAAGGGCAAAAAGATCAAATACCGCGTGGTCGCCCGCGAAGGCTACTACGCGCCCAAGTCGTAGGCCCGTTCAACGAGCAGCCGGCAAGCAGCACGCACCTGAAACAGTGGCCGGCGCCGAATCCCGGCCGTGGCCACTCAACTTTCCCGCCGCAGCTTAATGCCGGAAGTGCCGGATGCCGGTCATCATCATGGCCATGCCCAGGCCGTCGGCGGCTTCAACCACTTCCTTGTCGCGGACCGAACCGCCAGGCTGCACCACCGCCGTGGCGCCCTGTTTCGCGATCTCTTCAACTCCATCCGGGAAGGGGAAGAAAGCGTCGGAGGCCACCACCGTTCCTTTCAGGTCGTGCTTCAGGTCCCGCGCTTTCATGGCCGCCAGCTTCGCCGAATCCACCCGGCTCATCTGCCCCGCGCCCACGCCCACAATCATGTTTTCGCGCCCGAACACGATGGCATTGGACTTCACATGCTTCACCACCCGCCAGGCAAACACCAGCCCGCGCATCTCTTCTTCCGTCGGCTGGCGCCTGGTGGCGCATTTCCACTCCTCGGGCCTGGCGCCCATGGTGTCGGGAGTCTGCACCAGCAGCCCGCCGCCCACGCTTTTCAGTTGCGGGCCGTATTCGTCGCCGGCAGTCGCCGACATATCAATCAGCCGCAGGTTCTTCTTAGCTTTCAGCCGCTCCAGCGCGTCGGCTTCAAACCCCGGCGCGATGATGGCTTCAATAAACAGTTTGGCCATCTCTTCGGCCGTCGCCAGGTCAAGCTTGCGGTTGACGGCAATCACCGAACCGAACGACGAAACAGGATCGCCTGAAAGCGCCGCCTTGTAACTTTCCGCCAGCGTCTTACCCACGGCGATGCCGCAAGGGTTGGTGTGCTTGATGATGGCGGTGACCGGCTCAGTGAATTCCTGCGCCACCCTCCACGCCGCTTCCAGGTCCACCAGGTTGTTGTATGAAAGTTCCTTGCCGTGGAGTTGCGGAGCGTAGGCCAGACCCTGCCCGGCGACAGCGCTGTTGCGGTAGAGCGCCGCGCTCTGGTGCGGGTTTTCTCCGTAGCGCAGGTCCATGGCTTTCTCAAAATTCAGATGGAAATTTTTCGGCAGGCCGGGCTCCGCGCGCTGCTGCAAGGTGGTGGAAATAAAACCGTCGTAGGCGGCGGTGGTGGCAAACGCCTTGCGCGCCAGCGCCAGCCGCGTTTCGCGCTCCAACCCTTTGTTCCTGCCGAGTTCCTCGAGAATGGCGCCATAGTCGGCCGGGTCAACCACCACGGCGACGTCTTCAAAGTTCTTGGCGGCCGAGCGGATCATGGTGGGCCCGCCGATGTCGATGTTCTCAATCAGCTCTTCGAATTCTACGCCGGGCCTGGCGGCGGTTTTTTCAAAGGGATAAAGGTTGACGGCCACCAGATCAATCACGCTGATCTCATGGTCTTTCAGGGCCGCCACGTGGTTCGGATTCGAACGGATGGCCAGAATGCCGCCGTGGACTTTGGGATGCAGCGTTTTGACGCGGCCATCGAGCATCTCCGGAAAGCCGGTCAGTTCCGAAACGTCACGGACCTTCACGCCCTTCTCGCGGAGAAGCCTGGCCGCGCCGCCCGTGGAAACGATATCGACGTTCAGTTTGGCGAGTCCCGCCGCAAAATCGACAATGCCTGTCTTGTCGCTGACGCTCAGCAATGCACGAGTGATGGGTTTCATGGATACTCCTGGGTTTTTTTGACTTGGATTCAACATCGGAAAACGTATTCGATCTTCAGCTCTTCTGGTGACCACCCGCATCCCGCCGCCGCAGCACAACGGGAGCACAGGGGCTCAGAGGCGAGGTGGAAAAAACAAGCCGGTCATCCGTCCGAAGACCCGGTTGCCAACAGCCTGGCGAAGGGCGCCTGCCGAAACGCCGGCGACGGCCGGCCGGAAAAACGCGGCTCAATGGCGCCCGGTTTTCCGAGGGTTCACGAATCGGCCTTCACCGCCGTGAACCGGACCCTGCCATCCTTGACGGTGACGGAAAACTGCACGCTGTCGCATCCCAGTTCCTGCTTGAGTTGCATTGTTTTTTCACGAACGAATCTTTGAAACTTTGCAGGGTCAATGTCATCGGTGCGTTCGCCCGCGTACTGCTTGGCTTCCACCAGCGCCCGCAGCAACCGGTCAACGCTGGCCTGCTCGCGGTCAGGATCGCTGCAAACAACCCGCGTGTCCGGGTACGCTTTCGTGGCGCGCCTGCGCGGCCCAAACTCCCGGCCTTCTTCCCGGCTGCGCAACTTTTTCCGCCAAAGGTCGTTGTAAACGGAATAACGCTGCCATTGCTGGTTGAAGCGGAAGCGCTGACCGGCGCTCAGCCCGGCCATCTCACTCGAATACTTTTTGATGGCCTGCTCAACCCGGTACAGCGTGTCGTTCGGCGGGCGAGGAACTCCTCCGCTGAAGTAAGTCTCATATTCAATCTTGAGACGGCGAATGTTTTCCTCGAGCCTGGACAGTTCCTCGTCAACCGTCACCGGGAACCCTCACGCAGGAGTGCCAGATACGCCATTATAACCCCCCGTGGGCGCGAAGCACCAAGACAAATGGATACGACAGCCGTTTAGGGAATCTGATTCGGCGGTCATCCATTCATTTCGGTCATGCAGGCGGGAGCTTGAGCCCGGCAAGGACGCAAAATATCTTCTGGAGGTCCGCAACCCGGATAGTGACTCAGTTTTATTCCTATTTTGTGGCACGGCCATCTTGGTCTCGCCCAGGCGGGAGCGAGGACGCCCGTGCCACAGATCAAACTGAGTCATTACCGACAAGGTCATCATCTTCGCTTGACCCTGTAGCCGTGATAAGATTTGCAGACGATCTATGCAACAGACCAAATATCCGGCGATGATTAGCGCAAGACCAATGGTCTGCCCGGAGTGTAGCTCGCCTGTTCACGTAAGGGATTTGCGATTGGGACGCTGCTCACAGTGCAAGACAAGAATACGAATATCGCAACGTTTCAGGACAAGGGTGACATTAGCTATGGCTCCGTCTTATCTGATGATCATCCTGCTTGGATTTTTCATCATTCCCTCAGGGAGCGAAAGTAATATCTTTATCCTATTGTGCTTCATTGGCGCGACGATCGGCGCCCTTTTCTGGAAGGCACTGGCATGGAATCTCGCTTTTTGGTTGACGCCCCCAAGAATAGAGCGCGACGTGGGCGACCCTATAAGACTCGATCTCCATTAGCAATGGCAATGCCGCTCTGTGATCCTTAGATTTCAAACTGAATCACTACCACAACCCAGCCCATGTTGACCCTCCCGCACCACTTATGTTGAAATGGCCGTGCAGTGTGTCTGTGCGCCATACTGCCTTCGCAGCGGGCCTTGGAGCAATTGATGGAAACCAAAAGTGATGCGAACGCCATGACCGGATTGCTGCGGCAGATCCCTTCCGTTGATGAGCTGCTGGGCAGAGAGTCCCTCCGGCGGCTGGAAGCGGAGCTGGGCCACAGGGTGGTGGTGCAGGCCGCCCGAACCCTCCTGCAAAGCGTGCGGGAGGGCATTGCCAACGGAACTCTCAAAGCTTTCTCCTCCGCCGGGCTTGAAGACGGCATCACAGCGGCCGCAAGGGACCTGGCGGCCTATTCGCTCCAACCCGTCATCAATGCCACGGGCGTGATTCTCCACACCAACCTGGGCCGCGCTCCCCTGGCCCGCAAGGCCGTCGAGCACCTGGGGGAAATCGCCGGCGGCTATTCGAACCTGGAATACGACCTTGGCGAAGGGAGGCGCGGAAAGCGCGATACGCACACCGACCGCCTTTTTGCGGAGCTGGTGGGCGCGGAGCGGACGCTGGTGGTGAACAACAACGCCGCCGCCGTGTTCCTCACTTTGAACGCCCTGGCCGAGGGCGGCGAAGTCATCGTTTCGCGCGGCGAACTGATTGAGATCGGCGGCTCGTTCCGCATTCCGGACATCTGCGCCAAAAGCGGCGCCAGGCTGAAAGAAGTGGGCACCACCAACCGCACGCGCCTGGCCGACTACGCTGCCGCCATCAATGAAAATACCAAAGCGCTGCTGCGCGTCCATCCCAGCAACTTCCGTGTTGTGGGTTTTGCCGAGCGCCCGGAACTGGCCGAGCTGGCCGGCCTGGCGCACCAGCATCATCTGCCTTTGATTGAAGACCTGGGCAGCGGCTGCCTCATCGATCTCAGGCCCCTGGGCATCCCGGACGAGCCGCCCGTCGGGGCGAGCCTGAAGGACGGCGCGGACGTGGTGACCTTCAGCGGAGACAAGCTGCTGGGAGGGCCGCAGGCAGGCCTGATTTGCGGCAAGCGGGAATTTCTGGACCGCATCCGGCGCAACCCGCTGTTCCGCGCCCTGCGGGTGGACAAGCTGGCCATCGCAGCACTGGAAGCGACCGTCCGGCTTTACCTCGACGGAAACCTCGACGCTATCCCGGCGCTGTGCATGATGAGGCTCCCGATCGAGGAACTGGCGGCGCGCGCCGCTTCGCTGGCCGCAAAACTCACGGAGATTTCCGCCCTTTCCGCCCGGGTGGAAGAAGGCCAGTCGGTGATGGGCGGCGGCTCCACGCCCGGGCATTCGCTGCCCGCCCGGCTGGTGGCCGTCCAGCACAGCAGGCTGAGCGCCCGGGACCTGGAAGCCGCCCTCCGGCGGAACCATCCTCCCATCATCGCCCGCGTGGAACGGGACCGGCTGCTGCTGGATCTGCGGACGGTTTTTGACGAGCAGGACGCGCAGATTGTGCAGGCGTTCGGGCGGCTTGCCTGAACGCGGCATCAGAGTGGCGGGAGAAACTGTCCGCTACGGCGGCGCCCGGCGTGAAAAAGTATCAACCGGGTGTACAGCGCAAGGCCAACTTTTTTGCATCCAATGGGAAAAGGCAAGTCCAATTCATGCGGTGACTTGTGGGGAGGCCCGTGGCAAAGTGACTGAGCAAAAGAGCGCAGTGCAAAAAATCCGATCGGCTGGAATCCTGGCAGCCATGCTGGCCGCCACCATTGCCTTCGGCATGGGGACGGCGCAGGCGCGCAAGATGGAACGCGCGCCCAAACCCGGCTTGCCGGACCAGGTTGCCGCGCTCGGCAAGAAGCTCTACGGGTTGGACATCGAAGATGCCAAACCCGTCACGGATGAAATCCAGCAGCTCGTGGTGGGCCACCTGAACTCCTGGATAGCCAAACGCACGCCGGACATCTTCGAGGTGCGGCACGAACTCGATCAGGTGTTTTCAAAACTGCAATACCCGGCGGAGGGAACGCCTTCCGTCTTTGTCGCGCCCTGGAAGGGCGTCACGCTGATCGGCGCGGGCTACACCCTCGGCTGGAGCGACATCTGGCGCGTCAACGTGCTGGTGATCTATGAGAACCAGAACGGCCACACGCGCGAGGTCACCACCACCAGCTTTGTTCCCCGCACCGATATCCATTGCGAGATTCTGGCCCCCTCCGGCACAGGAGATTTTCGTTTTATCGCCTATGGCTGGAGGCTGGGGATGAGCCACCCCCGCTTGTCCGCCGTTCTCTACACCTTTGACGGAAAAACGCTTGAATCGGGATGGAAGGTTGAGGACCTGTTTGACGGCAAGCTGTCCGCCTACAACAATACGGTGGTCATCAGCTACGTGGACCGGGACGAGTACATCCGCCAGACGCAGTTGGGCCACCTGCCGCCAAGGCACCAGAAGACCTACCAGGTGACTCCGCAGGGACTTCAGCTTGAAAGCGTGCACGACGTTCCTTACCGATGCGAAACACATCCCAACCAGCAGGCGGAAGCGCGGCACATCGTGCAGGATAATTCTTGACAATTCAGTACAGTTTCTGGGATAATTCCGACTTGCGATAAGTTCGCAACTGAGTTACTCTGTAGAGTATGTCGCGTAGAGATTCGGTACGCGATATAATTGCGAGAAGTTCGCAATTAAACATGGTTCTTGCAAAACATCTCAAGCAACG
>JAJYJL010001016.1 GCA_021789565.1 Acidobacteriota bacterium | reverse complement strand
CCCTTGGACACATGCCTGGGCACCCTGGGTGATCGCGTACTCGGCTGTGAACGCGCAGGCAACGTCCACCGGCGGAAGTGCCAATACAGCGCCTTCGGTCAAGCCTGCTGCAACCGAGCAGCCCACCACTCCCAGCATTGCGCCGCAGCCCGCTGTGGTCTGGGCCGCGCCGATGGCTTGAGCAGCAGTGCACGCCTGCTGCCAAATCTGCTGGGCAGGCACGCGGGTAGCTGTGGACGCGGGCTCGTACACGCCGCCCACGGTGATCTGGGAAGACGGGCTTACTAATGTGTGTGCAGTCATGGGGCCTGCCGAAATTGATAATGTGGGCAGCGCGCTCGAATTCGGAGACCAAGCCACTGAAGTCAAGTTCAAATCGTTGAGGATAAGGCTTGACGAGCCATCACTCCCAGTCATGACTGACTGGCTCGCTGTAAGATTACCAGAATCCACGGTGAGGGACAGTGGCTGGTTCGAAACGGGGCCTTGGCCGCCACTCGCCTTCGCCCCGCTCATGTAATTCGGAAACCCACTGGCTGTGGCACCGCTAGGCACCGCAGCCGCCACGAGGGTCGTAACAGTCGGCAACTGACCCGAAGGCTGTGCAACAGCCGTGCCGGTCACGGAAATTACGGTGGGGCCGCCGGGGTTGCCGGACTCGTAAATATAGAGGTACGAGCTCCTAGGCCCGGCTGCTTGCGGATACCACTCAACTTCGATCGTGCAGGACTGCCCAACAGCTAGCGGGGCCGAACAAGGGTTCGCAGCAACCCAAAAGTCTCCTGGATTCTGTCCCCCTTTAGTCTCAACTCCCGCGAAAATGTATTGCACGCTCCCGCTGTTGGTGATGGTAACGGACAGGGGGCTGTCTTGTGTGAATGGAACGCCGACTACTTCGTTTGGAAACAAGATCGGGTCCGGGGACACCCTTAGCTGTGCCACCATTGGCGGGCAGAATAAACAGGCCAATGCAAAGCCTGACGTAATGTACCGCTGTTCCATATGCTTTCCTCTCCTTGATCCCGCCCATCTACTGCATGCAAGCAGGACTCGCGATTCTGAGCCTACCCTGAACCTAGCGATACATCCATCAAAATCGCATGAGGCACCGACTTGATGCTTCCTTGATGATGTAAACTTGATGCTTCCTTGATAATTTTGTGGTCCTCGTTTGATCGCGTGCGGCTATGCCTAGGCTCTACCAGTTCGGCTCGTTTGCCTTGAACGAAGCAACCCGACGTCTCATAGACGGTGACACCCGTAACGTGGCACTTGGACCAATCGACTATGAGATTTTTCTCAAATTGATCAGCAATCGACATCGAGCAGTTTCCAGAAGCGAGCTCATAGCGGCCGGTTGGACGACGCCGGAAGCTGACGTGCGAGAAGAGACTCTAAATCAGCACATTCACACCTTGCGGAAAAAACTGCGCAGTGGGAACCTGTCAGGACCTCAGTACATCGAGCGCGTTTCCGTCGGTTATTTCCAATTCACCTTTGAACCGGTCGTTGAGAGGGACGCTGGGGAGGGCACCGGGAACAGCCCCGACGCTGGAATCTTGACTACTGGCCCGACCGATAGGCGCATCCCCCTCCCCAGTGAACTTGTGAAGTCACTAAGCGCTTCGCCGGGCCGGGTTGCCGGTTGTCTGTGCGGAATCCCGCACATGGGTATTCAGAGGTTCGTCAATTGGGCGTCCCTGGAGTGGCCGCGCCTCTACCGGCTTGAGCTGAAACATCTCGTTCCCTTGAGGTATAAGGGACAGACTTGGCTTCTCCCTCAACGACTACTCGTGAACAATGCTGCTTCACGTCTTCGGCTCAGCGATTTGGCCCTGACTTTCAACAGCGAGCCCTTCCATGTTCCACCGAATGTCAAAGCGCTGACTGAAGAATCCGCGGAGGCGTACAAAGAGTACTGCAATCGAAATGGCCGAAGCTTCTTCAACGGTGAAACTGTGAGGGTCAGGAATCTGACCTTAACACGCAACGCCACCGTTAGAATCGAGTGTCAGCTCGTGTACTTCTTTGAGAATGTTGCGAGCAACTTGGTGCTGGATGCGCTTCCCCCTGGAAAGGAATCGCTGCGCACATTCCTGCTCTACCGGTGGCCATCGAGGCTACCTCCTCTGCACCTTTCTCCCTTGGCGGACCTTCTACGCCTTGAGCTACTTCTGTTCACTGCCGATGGAAGTCTGATCTTGCAACAAAGATCCCACGAGGTTGGTTTTCGTGGCGGCGAACTCTACTCTTCTGTCGCAGGTGGCATGGTTCCTTCCGATATCGAGGAGGCCAAAACTCTGAGAGCCCCGAGTATTCTTCGCGAAGTCCATGAACAATTGGGATTGGGAAGGGAAGAGATCGCACTCGATGCTGTGACGTTGCTGGGAGTAACTCGAGAACTTATAGCGGGTGGAGAAGTTGACATTTACTGCGCGGCAAAGACGAACCTCACCGAGCGTGATATTCGCGACAGATGGCAACACGCGAAAAATCGGTGGAGTCGCCAATTAATCTCACACTATTTTGGTGATGAACCACTTACGACACGTCTAAAGACTTCCGCAGAACAGAAGGTATTTCGGAATGTGGACCGTTTCTTAGATGCGCATATTGGTCGTGCATCCGTCCCCTTGCTGACGGCCATCGCCCTCTGGGCCCAACAGCGTTCCCACATCGCTTCGGTGGCTCAAAAGAGTAGGACTAATCGGTGAATCTGCTCCGGCTCTTCGACTCAAAATAGCTGGCTAGACTGGAGTTTGCCGAGATCAACGAGGAACTTGCGCCGGGAAGGGACCGCAGCAGTGATGAGGCCGGCTGCGAAACAACTGCGAAGAAAACGATAATCCCCCAAAGCGCTTCCAGCTTCAGCGATCAGAATGGCCCATGAATGCATCCCTGGAGCGTCGGCGAGTGCATTCGCACGGAGCTGCCCCCCAAGGAGATCTATCGTATCCGTCAGACCAAACCCATCTGGCCGCGCGTCTGTGTTCATGCTGAAGTTGGAGCATGGATGAAGAAGAGCAAGCGGGGGCGGCGCCGCGCTACCGCAGCCG
>JAJYJL010001015.1 GCA_021789565.1 Acidobacteriota bacterium | reverse complement strand
CCCGGCGCGACGAGATACTTTCCTTTAGCGAGCTTTTGTGGGACGATGTGAAGTCAACACACTATTTCCAGTGTCCGGACACCCGGTGGCAGCCCTTTTTTGTAAAGGATGAAAGTGGCAGCAGAAAATCAACGCTTAGCAACGCCGAAACCCCTAACCGTCAAGGAAGTGTTTGACCTGGTGCGGGAGGACCTTGAGAAGGTCGAAAAGGAGTTCTGCCAGCAGACGGTCTCAAGCATTCAGGCGATTACAGAAATCGGCCAGTATTTGCAGGTGAGTGGCGGAAAGCGGCTGCGGCCGGTTCTTGTGCTGCTGGCCAGCAAGTTGTTCGGCTTTGAAGGTGATCCGGCCATTCGCATGGGCGCCGCGTATGAAATGATACACAGCGCTACGTTGGTCCATGACGATGTGATTGACAGGGCTGAAACCCGCCGCGGTCAGCCTTCCATTAATTCCCGCTGGGGCAATCACATGAGCGTGCTGGCGGGGGACTGGCTTTACATGCAGGCGTTCAGCATTGCACTGGGCGAACGGAACTTTAAGATTCTTGACCTGTTGATTGGGCTGACCCAGGTGATGGTTGAAGGGGAATTACTCCAACTGGCTTATATCCGAAAGGCTGACTTGACGGAAGACGATTACTTTGAGCTGACTTATCGCAAGACAGCCTGCCTTTTTTCCGCGTGCTTGCGCACCGGAGCGCTGCTTTCCGACAGGCCGGAAGAAGAAGAGAACCTGCTGGCCTCCTACGGCATCAATTTGGGCTTGGCATTTCAGTTAATCGACGACGTCCTGGACTTTACGTCTTCCGAAAAGAAGCTCGGCAAGCCCGTCGGCAATGATCTGCGGGAAGGCAAAGTGACGCTTCCTCTCATTTATCTCCTGCATTCGTGCGCTCCGGAAGAAGCAAGAAAGGTCGAACGAATCTTCCAGGACGGCGGATTCCAGAACGTGGCGTTCGCGGAAATTCTGCAGATGGTGGAGCGTTATGGGGCCCTGGATGCGGCCCGGAACAAGGCAAAAGAGTTTGCTGATGAGGCCAAGCGTTGTCTTCGCATCTTCCCCGAGTCCGTCTACAAGGATGCCTTGATGTCCCTGCCGGACTTTATCATCGCGCGCGAATCCTGATGTTTTCCGTTTCCTTCGATGTGGCATGAAGTCTCCCCGCGAAATTGAAATTAAGCTGAAAGTTGAAGACCCGCGTGCCCTGAAACGGCGGCTTAAAGAGTGCGGATTCGTCGTGGTTGAAAGGCGGCACTTTGAGAGCAACATCATCTTTGATTTCCGCGACCTGCGCTTGCGCCATTCCCGCATGTTGCTGCGCCTGCGGAAGGAAGGCAAGCGCCAAATCCTGACCTTCAAGGGACCTCCGCACTTATCGGATAACTATAAAATTCGGACGGAAATTGAGACGGAGGTCGAAGACGCAGCCGCTTTCCAGAAGATACTGGAGGCCTTGGGCTTGCGCCCTATTTTCCGGTATGAGAAGTACCGGACGGTCTACGCGGAAGAGGGCCGACGGAAAACGGAAAGCGCTCCCTTGCTCGTATACGACGAGACGCCCGTTGGCCATTATATTGAGCTGGAAGGCCCGGCAAGGTGGATTGACCGAGCGGCTCGCGGGCTGGGATACCAGAGACGAGACTACATCACGGCAAGCTATGCGGCTCTCTACCAGGACGACAGCCGCGAGAGGGGAATCAAGGCTGGGAACATGGTTTTTCCCGAAGATAATTCTTGATTGGGTTCTTGCCCGGGTTAGGCTATAATCATATTGTATTGTCCGGAGTGTATCCGTACCAGAAGGAGCTTGAAATGGAAGGTTTGCTTCAACCAACCCATCTGTTCTTTATTCTGCTGATTGTTCTGATCATTTTCGGCCCGGGAAAGTTGCCCGATCTTGGCCGGGGATTGGGAAAGGGGATCAGGGAATTCAAGGACGCCGTTAAAGGTGGGATCGACAAGTCGGCGGAAAAAACCGAAGAAGAAAAGAAGGCTTAACTGTTTTCTCTCCTCCTGGTGGGTGCCGCTAAGACCTGCGGCAAACTTCATGGTCGTCCCCATAACAGCAAGGGTTCTGGAGTAAGTTATTCCGGTCCCAGTGCGGGACTAAGAGGCAATGGCTTGCAGGTTGGGAGAAACGTACTCCATGAAGCGGTGGCCTCTACGCTGAATGGTGCCTGATTCCGCCTCGTTGACGGAAATTTTCGGGCTGTGTTATAAACTGAAGTTTTGGCTGAATTCTTTTCAGACTGTGTTTCCGCATTCCTCGGTAGCTCAATGGTAGAGCATTCGGCTGTTAACCGAAGGGTTGCAGGTTCGAGTCCTGCCCGAGGAGCCAACATTCCAAAAGACTTACTCCCCGATTGACGATTTGGAAGAGTTCCCAATCGTCACACCATAAGTTCCCCAACAGCATTTTCAGTGCACCTGCGATGACTTAGAGGAGTGCCGGGGTTAGATTCGGTTCAAAGCAGCCGTTTCCCACCATGGCTTTCAGAAATGTGCCCCCTATGATTGAGGGTCTACGCGACGCAGCACGCAGCTGACTCCGAGATGATGTGGTTACAACCATATCAAAGATTCGATCTGGAATTACTTCAATAGTGTGTTTGACCAAATTGATGTACGCGGTCTCCAAGTAGGTGGTATAAGAGCCTGGATGGATAACCTTGACGAGGAGGTTTGATCAATGATTCATCTCACCCGGCGCCACTTCTTAGGAGCACTCTTAACTGCTCCGGCATACGGAGCGGTGGCGAAAGATATTTTCCTTGGTATACACACCCGCAGTGAATGGGCCAAGCGCCGAGAGCAAACCCTTGAGAACATGGAGTTGGTTATGGGCCCGCTGCCTCACAAGAAGAAACCACCGCTGGCGGTGAAGGTGCTGAAGACGGATGATCTGCCAACTCTGACGAGGATGAAAATCACGTATGTGAGCGAGGCCGGGGATCGAGTTCCCGCCTATTTGCTGAAGCCGAAACATGTTAGGGGCAAAACGCCGGGCATTCTTTGTCTCCACCAGACGACCTCATTCGGCCCTGCGGAGCCTGC
>JAJYJL010001014.1 GCA_021789565.1 Acidobacteriota bacterium | reverse complement strand
TGCACAGAAACTTTTGTGTCGGCACAGGCCGCTTTCAATGCTTCAACGGCGGCCGGGCACATGGGATCAGAAAAACCCACGTGGGCCACGATGCCGCCGCCGAAGAAAGTCGATATCCGCCCGCGGGTCCGATCAAAAAACTGAAGCGGCAGCGCCATGTCCATCGGCCGGTAGTCTTCTCTCAAGGAGCCGACGGCGCTGACGGAAAGGATTCGCTCTACGCCCAGCTTTTTCATCGCATAGATGTTCGCGCGAAAGTTGATCTCCGAGGGAGTAATGATGTGCCCACGTCCGTGGCGCGCGAGGAACGCCACGCGGCGGCCCTCAAGAGTCCCAACGCGAAATGCATCCGAGGGCTTGCCAAACGGTGTCGTTACCCGCACCCATTTGGCACGGGTGAGCCCTTCCATCTGATAAAGTCCGCTTCCACCAATAATTCCGATTCCTGCTTCAGCCACGCATCGTCCTCCACTTTTTGCACGTTAAATCAGATTTCTGCTACCGGCTGGAACGCCAGTTTGCCTTCAACTTCAACGAGCTTGCCCCACGGCACATCGGCGTCATGAGGAAAGACGATTAACACGTCGTCCTCAGCCAATCGAGGAAGCAACCTTTTCTTCGATTCGAGTGTTTCCATCGGATAAAGATCAAACGCCATGATCCACGGAAATGGAAGGTGTGCGCGCGTAGGAACCAGGTCTGAAATGAAACAGGCTCGCTTGCCATCCGATTCAATCCACACACACTGCATGTCGCGGATATGTCCCGGCGCAATCTCGACCCGAATGCCGGGGGCGATTTCATATGCGCCCTCAACAAAAACCGTCTGAGGTTCTGCCGGTGCAAACCACTCTTCAAGATAACTTGCCCGGTCACGCTCGTTCGGGTGCAAGGCGTGCTCCCATTCTGCCCGCTGCATGAAGTAGCGTGCATTCGGGAAAGTTGGAACAATTTCTGTTCCCTGTCGGCGCGTGTTCCACCCGCAGTGGTCAAAGTGCAGATGAGTGTTAATTACGATGTCCACGTCAGCAACGCCAAGGCCATGTCGTGAAAGGTCATCCAGGAGGTTAGAAGAGTGGTCAATCTTGTAAATCCCGGCGTGCCTGGCGTCAAACTTGTCACCGATGCCAGTTTCAATCAACACGTTGTGCTGGCCGGTCCGCACCAGCAGACAGGTTAGCCCCATGCGCACCCGGTTACGGTCATCGGGGGGCAGCTTCTTTTCCCACAGCACCTTGGGAACCACTCCAAACATCTGGCCGCCATCCAGACCGAACGTCCCGTCTGAAAGGGCATGAATTTCAAATGCGCCCAGCTTCATTTGCCTTTTTGCTCCTGATTGTTATCTGCACGCTCGCGGTTGCCTTCTTCCAACAACTCAATCAACACATTAGCTGTGCTGGAAGGGTGCAGGAACGCAATCGTTTCACCGCCTGCGCCATCTCGCGGCTTCCTGTCAATAAGCCGCACCCCTCGCTGCTCAAGAGTATCCAGTGTATTTTGAAGGTTGCCTACCGTCAGCGTGATGTGATGAATGCCAGGCCCGCGTTTGCCGATGAAGCGCGCGATTGGCGAATCAGGTGAGCTTGGCTCAAGCAACTCTATCCGGCTCTCTCCCACCTGAAATACCGCAACGCGGACTTTCTGGCCCTCAACTTCTTCGGTCGAATCAGGCGGATGACCCAGCAGCAACTCAAATATCGGGAGTGCTTTCTCAAGCGATTCCACAGCAATGCCCACGTGGTGGAGTTTCATTTCCTGTTCCTGTGACGGAAGGATACCGTGTTCTCTATCCTGCCAGTCTAGCTTATTCCCGAAATAGTCAATTCATCAACTCATGGATCGGTCGCGGGCGGCACCCACTCCAGATGCCTTCATAATCTCTTCCACAATTGAGTGTGGGTCACGACGCCGCGCCAGGATCTCTTCAACGTATTTCCCGATCCGCTCCTCCTCGAACTGTTCCCGTGCGACCTTCTCAAACAGGCTTTGCCGCAGCAGTTCCAGCAGTTGCAAACGAGCATTTTCCGCTCGCCTCTTCAGTCCTGCAGGGCTTTGGCTCGTTGCGGCCCGAAACTTTTCCAGGTCTTCGCAAAGCTGGGAGACTCCTTCGCCCGTGGTCGCCGTCGTTTTTACTATTAGAGGTTGCCACCCATCGGATTGCGGTGTGACGGAAAGAAGCGTGTTCAATTCCCGTTCGACCCGCTCCGCGCCCGGCTGGTCCGCCTTGTTGATTACAAAGAGGTCCGCGATTTCCATTACTCCAGCTTTGAAAGCCTGGACGTCATCGCCCATGCCTGGGACAAGCAGAACAACCGTGGCATCGGCGAGCCGCGCAACATCCACCTCATCTTGTCCGACACCCACGGTTTCCACGAAGATCACGTCGTAACCGGCGGCATCCATGATGAGCGCGACATCGCGGGCGGCCGGTGCCAGTCCGCCCAGTTGGCCCCTCGTGGCCATACTGCGAATGTAGGTTCCCTCATCCGTTGACAGTGCCTGCATGCGAATGCGGTCGCCCAGGATCGCACCGCCGGAAAAGGGGCTGGTGGGGTCAATCGCGATGATTGCCACTCGCTTTCCCTTTTGGCGGTATTCAGCCGCAACCTTTTCGAGCAGAGTGCTCTTGCCTGCCCCCGGCGCTCCGGTAATGCCGACCACATAAGCCTTGCCGGCCTTATGGAAAAGCGCCCTGAGCAAGGCGACGCTGGAGGGGTCCTTTCTTTCAACTGACGAAATGGCCTGCGCCATGGCGCGGCGGTTGCCGTCGCAGATTTTTCCAACCCATTGTTCCAGAGAAATTGCCATCAGGTTATCACGCGAAGGTCATGCGGCGGATTCAAGCTCGATTGAACTACTTCACTCGACCCAGCGATTCACGGGCAATAATCAGTCGTTGAATTTCACTGGTGCCTTCGCCGATTGTACAAAGCTTGACGTCGCGGTAAAATTTTTCCACAGGGTAGTCCTTGATAAAACCGTACCCGCCGTGGATCTGGACTGCTTCGCCGGCCACCCTTACGGCAACCTCGCTGGCAAACAGCTTGGCAATGGAACTTTCGCGGGTTACCCGCTTGTGTTGG
>JAJYJL010001013.1 GCA_021789565.1 Acidobacteriota bacterium | reverse complement strand
TATTAACTTAATATTAATTATTCTATTTATAGACCGACTGGCTCAACTAATATACTTTGACCGAAATTCCAATCTAAGTTGTTTGAATTAAAATACATAAGCTAAAGGGTTCAGATTCCTCAAGACGCACCTCAATATGATTACAGCAAAATTTCTAGCTTGACTCCGGGGAATACCTTTGCCAAAATGACGAGCTTGTAGTCTGGTCGTACGGAAAGATCTGGATTATCGGGCGCGGGGAGGGCCCATAGAGCCAGTCAGGTTTTTACCTTAAGGCATGTTTTCGCTTGTCGCCTTCTGGTGGGTGGATCGCCGGGATTCACAAAAAATAACTGGCAAAGTAAATGATCAAAATCCTCATGTAAGCAAGGAGAAGCACAAGATGATCAAGCAAACCCTCGCTGGCTTCTCTCGTAGGTTGCATAAACACGGCCCTCCGTGTTTGAAAGTTTGCCTCCTCTCTCCCCACCCGCTGGTTTTAAGTGAGTTCAAGAAATTACTGGCCAACTTCTCCTACCGGGTAAAAGCTAAGCATATTGATTCCCGTTTCACAACGGATTTCCAGCGTTTTTCATTTCCGAAGTGTCCTCTCTACGTAGTGGATGCGTGTGTGCCGACAACCGCAGCGCTTCTGGTGTCCGAAATTATGGACCGCTATCCGGAATCCCGTGTGGTTGCGGTGTCCGAGCAGCTCGACGAGGCCAACGCGTTCCCGTTACTCCGTCTTGGGACCAAAGGACTCCTGACCTATGGCGAGGCGCGCACGGCCCTGCCGGAAGCCTTCAAGGCTTTGCTTGAAGGCAGCTACTGGGTCCCTCATGTTCTGCTTTCCAGGTTTGTCGAATCGATCCTTCCCATTTCGCGCAACCGGACCATGATCAGCGGCTCCGTCGGACTAAGCCGGCGCGAACGGGAGGTCCTTCAGGCGGTGCTGGATAATCTCTCCAACAAGGAAATTGCGGGCCAGTTGAACATTTCCGAACGCACCGCGAAATTCCACGTTTCAAACCTTCTGGCGAAGTTCGGCGTTCAGCGCCGCGCGGACCTGATCGTCATGTCTTTCAATGGCTCGGCCCTGAGTGTGTCAACTCAGCAGCAGAGCACGGCCCAGGCTTGACAACAACCCCGGCTGTTTTATCAGCCCGTCATAAAAATAGAATCCTCGTCGGCCGGTCCGGAAGTTGCGGTCGTGTGTGAAGCGTGGATGCCTTCTCCACTCTTCCCTGCACGCAATCTTCCGGATAACCGGTTCGGCTTTTTCTGGGATTATTGCTGAAACTTTTGCTGGCCCGCGCCAGGGACTCTTTGCAGGAATTTGTCCGCCGCCCCTCGGGACCTGCGGCCGGTCCTGGGTGGGCCGTTACTGCTGGGAAAGAATTTCCGAAGCTTTGATATGTTTGGGACGTCGCGCCCACCAGAAGTAAGGCCGCGCGGCTTTTTTCATCAGGCCCAGCTTGATGTCGTACAACCTCGTCGCCAGGCTGGAGTCTGCCAGATAGCGAGTATCGCCCGGTTGCACGATAAGGCTGACCTCGATGTTCGGCGTCACGTCCATCGGGATGCCGTGCTTCCGGCACGCCTCGTAGAGGTGCCGGTAGACCACGATCATGTCTTCGTAGCGCGGCGATGGCCAGCGTTCCAGATCAGAGCCCACAGTGGGACGGAAAATACACACGGTCGGGAAGGCTCCCATTCCGGCGATCATGTCAATGGCGGCCAGCGTGTCTTCAATGGGCTCGATGCCGGCAATGATTTCCCCCGAGCAGGCTCCTTTCCCCAATTTCTTTGAGGTGTATTCCAGCGCGCGGAAGAAAGTCTTCTGCCCGATCAGTTTTTCCTTGCCGGGGCAGATCTTTGCAAAAAATTCCGGGTTCTGGAATTCATAGCAGAAGCTGAAGTGGTCGGCGCCCAGGTCAATCAGCCGGTCGTACTTCCACAGGTCGCGGGCGGGCGTCAACTGGACGCCGATCAGCGCTCCCACGCGCGACTTCACGGCCTTTACGTAAGGCGCAGCGCGGTCCAGGTCGAGGTTGGTCTGGTAGCCGGAGTTGAAATGGATAAACGTGACGCCTGACTCCGCTTTCGCCGTCTGGGCCACCTCGACAACGTCTTCCACGTCTTTCATTTCGACTTCGTTCACGCCCACGTTCAGCCCGGTGGTGCAGAACTTGCAGTTCAGCGCCGGCGAGTGGTACCAGAAGCCGCAGGAATTGGAAATGTAGATGCCAAGATAAGTCCCCTGCAGCACTCCGATGCGCTGCATCTGGACGCCGCGGGAGGTGGTCCGAGTGTACCAGGGCGCTTCCGGCGAAAGCCGCACGGGGTATTTGAACCCCTGCCGGTTGTCAATGATCTCAAAGGCGCCGCCATCCTGTACAATGCGGTAGCAAGATTTTTGCGCAAATTCTTCTTCAACGGGAATGTTGGCCCAGACGTCCTTGATCGGGCCGGGAATGATCACTTCCAGCCCGCTGCCCAGGCCCGCGCGCGTTCGCACCAGCGGGCGTCCCACCTCGCCCAGCGTGCAGGAATCATCCACGCGGATGCCTTTGCAGAACAGGTCAATTTCAAGTTCGCAGGGGTTCAGCGGCTGCGTGGGCACAAACGTCTCCGGCTTGCGCGATGGGTCTTCGACAGGCGGGAGCGCATCTCGTTTGTACCCCTTGGACCTCACATCGGTTGCCATCACCACCCCCTTGAGTGGGCCTGCACCCTCCCCACCCGATTGTAGCACTATGTATCAACCGCTGATTACGGGGCTGTGATCAAGATCACAATCAAGCGTGAGGCTTTCGTCGCAATAAGGGGGCGCGGGCGGAATTTTTCATCCACCCGCCCGGTTATGGCTACTGCCGGTCGTAGACAATGAAGAGCGGATTGGGCTGACCCTTTTCGTGAACAGTTAGTGTCAACGTCTTGAGATCGGGCGATAGCTTGAACTGTAGCGTATCCATTACTGCCCCTTTGACCTTGTCGGTCGTTTCCAGGGTGTGCTGGTCCACCCGGCGGCCCGATGACGTTGCGCCCGGCGGCACGCTTGGCCCCACATCTGGGTAGTCTTTTCCATCGAATTTCATGTCCGTGTGCTCATGCTCT
>JAJYJL010001012.1 GCA_021789565.1 Acidobacteriota bacterium | reverse complement strand
GATTCTGTGGACATGGAGAGCTGGTACAACCGACAGGTGCCTCCACGCTGGCGCATTGCGCGGCACATCCAATATGAGAGCTATGTGATGGCAGAAGTGCTTCCATTGATTCGCGAAAAGAATCAGGACGCGAGGCTGATTGCATTGGGGTGCAGCTTTGGTGGATACCATGCAGCCAACATTGCATTTCGGCATCCAGATCGCTTTACCGGTTTTCTGGCAATGTCCGGTGCATTTGATCTTGCAGGCTTCCTGCAGGGGTATTACGACCAGGATTGTTACTTCAACCTGCCGACGCATTACATGACGAATCTTGCGGACCCCTGGTACCTGGAACGCTACTCCCGTAATACTCATATTCTTGCAACGGGCTGGGATGATCAGTGCCTGGAACAGAATCAAAATCTGGATGCCATTCTCAGTTCCAGGAACATTCCGCACAAGCTCCACATCTGGGATTCATGGAATTCTCATGATTGGCCGACGTGGAGCCGCATGGTGCAAGAGTATCTATGAATTGATACGCCCTTCGTTAGATCAGGGTGTCCCATCGAGCCCTTCCGCATTTTGCTTGTTTTGATCGCTCCCTTTGATGATGTCAAGTGGAGTGCGCAGGCCTTAGAGGAGCTTTTGATAGGACGGATATGCACGTTCTATTCGAAGTGAAGTGATGTCTGTCTCCTGTCAATCTGGCGGGTCATTGCATGCTTCTGGATTCGTGCTTCAACCATCAACCTATCTATGTTGGAGCGAAAACCGTATGCCTGCTCCACGCAGCTTCGTGTTTGGTTTTCTGTTCCGAAACTGGGGGGCAACCGGCCATCACGGGATGCACTCGTGGTCTTGGGGCTGTCTAGCTGAGCTGCGCTGAGTCTCTCGCGATGAGACATGTTTGACCGGAATCTTAATTGGCGCGATACGTGCGTGGCGAGACGAGTCGTGCGCAAATTTCCTACTTTTCAATATATCGTATAACGATAATATCGTAGTAAGATAGAAATGAAGGAACCGACTGGGAAGAAATACGATGCCTCCGCGAGTCAAGCAGAACGATGCTCAAATGCGCATGATGTTTCAGCAGCTTGCAAAATTCCGTCACCGTCTCCGCCAGTTTCAGCGATTCAGCGAGACCGCTGCGCGGGCTCACGGCATCACTCCGCAACAGCATCAGCTTTTACTTGGGGTCGCCGGATTCACCGGAACAGGCAGGGCGACGATTTCAGAGATTGCCGATTTTCTGCAAGAAAGGCACAACTCCGTAGTAGGGCTGGTTGATCGTGCCGTTCACAGTGGCCTTGTTCGGAGGAGGGAGGCTCCTGCAGACAGACGTGTCGTCGTGGTCTCCCTTACGAGCAAAGCAGAGCGGATTCTGCGCGATCTGTCATTTCTGCACCGCGAGGAGGTTAATCGATTGCGGCAACAGTTTCTCTATTTTGGAGAGGACGAATCCGCTCCATCCAAGGATGACGTTCTCGAAGACAAACCGAGCGATGGCGGCGATGTGAAACAGAGTGAGAGGCGCGTTAGTAAGAAAGTGAAAGGGAGATGATGATGGGGCATCGTGTAGGAATGCGCTTCTTTCAGCATCCAATATTGCGCAAATACGCTTCGCTTGTTCAGGAGGATCTGGCGGCTGCGTATGCTCGCGACTTACGAAAATGGTTGGGGATTGCGCCGCTCATTGGAGTGATGACTGGCCTGCTGACCGCAGGACTATCCGTCATCCTCTTAAATGTGATGTGGCCGCCAATACTGAATGGGTATCTGAAGTATCACTGGCTGATGGTGCCTGGGCTTGTGCTCGGTTTTGTTTTGTCTGGACTTGTCATGCAGCATCTGACGCCGGATCCTGACGAGCACTCCTCAGAGGAAATCATCCGTTCGTATCACGAGCATGGCGGTGACGTAAACATGAGGCCATTTCTGCCGAAACTTGTCGCAGCGATCGCGACAGTCGGCTTTGGTGGAAGTGCTGCGCTAGAGGGTCCGAGTATTTACGGAGGTGGCGCTATCGGATCCTGGATCTGGACCAGATTACGCGGAGTCGGTGCCTTTCAGCTCAAGCCGCGAGATCGAAGGATCATGCTGATCTGTGGCGCAGCTGCTGGCATGTCCGCGGTCTTCAGAGCTCCGCTGACTGGAATCGTTTTTTCACTTGAAATGCCGTACAAAGACGATCTGGCTCACGAGGCGCTGGTGCCGTCACTGATCGCATCTGTCGTATCGTTCATGACGCTTACTGCATTCGTTGGCAATAAGCCGCTTTTCAATTTTGCCGCTGTTGGCGCTTTCGACAGGCAAGACCTTCTATGGTGCGCTTTACTTGGTTTGATCATCGGCCTGATTGCAATGGTGTTTGTAACGACGTTTCGTCGTGTGCGAAGCTTCTTTATCCGTCTCAAAAGTCCACACTGGATCAAGCTAGGCTTTGGCGGATTGTTGACGGCGATCTGTGGCCTGATATTCCTTCATTTCTACCAGGGCCCACTGGCGCCAATCGGCCCGAACTACGAGGCAGTTAGCCTGATCCTTGGGCAAGCACACAGCACAACCGAACTCCTCGCATTTAGCGGCTTGAAACTGGGTGCGACGATTTGCTCTCTTGGAACGGGTGGAGTAAGCGCCATGTTCGTTCCACTGTTTCTAAGCGGAGGAGCGATTGGGCTTGCTTTCTCCCAAGCGATTGTCCACAGTCCGTCACCGGTACTTTATGCGGCGGTGGGAATGGCCTGCTTTATTGCGGCCGGATACAAAGCGCCTCTCGCGGCTGTTGTGTTCGTTGCCGAGGCGACTGGCGGACATGCTTTGATTATTCCCAGTCTGGTAGGCGCTGCAGTTGCATACGCCGTTTCTGGGGACGCTTCGGCTTCCGGAGATCAGCGACTGCATGAGGTAGTGAAGATCCATGCGCTCCGCGAGATTCCAGTGAAGGAAGTGATGCAGACAAGATTTCTTTCAGCTCCCGCTTCTCTGAGCGTGAGGGACTTTGTGAAGACGCTGTCCGCTCACACAGGTCATGAGGTCTTTCCGGTTTTGGATGGAGAGCGGTTGATCGGCACTTGCAGCCTGTGGGGGATGTCTCGCGTCTCTCCAGATCGATGGGGTGCGATGACCGTACGCGA
>JAJYJL010001011.1 GCA_021789565.1 Acidobacteriota bacterium | reverse complement strand
GAAAGGGATCCTTCCACTTGATGAGACCGAAGATCCTGAGTCGACATCGAACTCCTCCACGTTCACGGGGACATGCCCGCCAAACAAAATGAGCATGGGGATCCTTGTCACTTGAAAGTTGATGCACAACGGAGGATGTATGGCTGATCACAAGGCACTTGCTTCCGCGTTACTCTTCGCAGGTAGTGCGCTCTGTTTCTTTTTCCCGTTTGTGACAGTCTCCTGCGGCGGAGTTGACGTATTTACCCTGACTGGCCAGCAACTGGCCACTGGAACAACCCTCTCACAGCCGCAGCCATTTGGTCCGCCGCAAAGGCAGCACATGGATGCGGATCCGTTCGCTGCAATTGCTGGCATATGTGCGATTGCTGGCATTGTCCTCAGTCTTGCGGGCCAGAAGATGGTCAACGGGCGCGCAGTTGCAGCAGCTGTCGGAAGCGTGTCACTCCTCGCTATGAAGTCTCACCTCAACAGCGAGTTGCAGAATCAGGCTGGAGGAATGGTTCAAGCCAATTATCAAACCGGCTATACCCTCGCGCTCGGCCTCTTGGTAGCAGTTGCGATTTGGAACGTCTTCCTGTTCTTGCAAAACAAGTATGTCAGTTCTACTGAGGCAGGAACCCAGCGTGCGGAGACATCCTGAAAAAATGCGATCCGATTCCAGACTCATAGACAAAGCTTTCTCTATTGGCAAATTCAGATCCACCGCCTCCTTAATCGAGCGACTAAGCCGCAGCGAATGAATTGTGTTGCGAAAGGTGATTGGGCGTGAATGCTACGGGAGGATCAGTGCAACAGGCGGTGCATGCCTTCGGCACCCAGTCTCCTTTCCGAGTCAAGCGCACCATCGTGGGGCACTTGAGTTGCAAATAATTTGAAAATGCCGGTAGCAGCAAGCACCGAGGCGCACGATGTGACGATATCCAAAATTACGCGATTCAAGGAGTAAGCAAATGGCGGCAACGGCTTTCGTAATTCAATCGTGGTCGGCTTCAAATCAACCCAACGCGGACGGAGAGTATGTCCACATCTCGGGCCGGGCAGGAGGCCTGATTGCTTGGCTACTCAACTTGCTCGGTATAAGCCCAACGATTCACCTGATCGTGCAAACAGACAAAATCATCTTTCGCAAGGGCTCTCTCGAAGGGACCCTTAACTTCATCACGCCACTTGAAAATACCTGCTCGACCTTCTACGCATTTAAGCGTCCCCTTAAGGAGGCGATCATTCTGGGCATTATCCTTGGCGCCGCGACTTTCTTTTCCTTCGGACTGATTGGAATTGCGATCGCAGTCCTCTACTACGTGCTGAACAAGACACTCACGGTGGGCTTCACAGATATGGCAGGCAGAATCAGTGAAATCCCATTCAAGCGTTCGGTGATCGAGGGCAAGACTCTGGATGAAAGCGAGGCGTCCTATGTTTGTGACGTCATCCAGAAACTAGTGGATGCACGGCGTGCCCCTGCACGCATAGCTGTCTGAGATATGGAGGTCCTTCAGAGAACGGCAAGTCGAGCTTCCGTATTTGGTTCATCCTGCGACGCAGCAAAGAACGAATGGAGAGAGACGGTGAAAGCAATTTCGAAAGTAGCGCTGCTTTACATCTTTACTGGAGCACTAGCGCAGGCGCAGTTCTTCAGTCTAGGCCAGCCGAAAACTGTACCTCTGATTGTGAGCCATCCTCCGCAATTTGGCCTGACGGTCAAGCGCGTAGCCTTTGGAAATCCGGAAGGGACATGCCCCAGCCAGGCAGACGACTTGATCGACAGCAAACTCATTCCGATTTTTCAGCAAGGCGGAATGGATGTGATAGAGCGCCAAGCCCTGAGCCAGATCATGTCTGAGAATCGATTTGGCCAGAGCGGCTACGAAGATCCAAACAGCGTGGCGCAGCTTGGCAGGATTCTAGGGCCAAGCGCGCTAATCATCGTCAGTGTCAATACTTGTTCTTCGTCACAACAGCCTCTGTTTAACGACCAGCGCAACTACATCAACAATACGGTAGTACGCACCTTCATCTCTAAAACGCGCTACTCGTTAGAGGGTTCAGTACGCGTAGTTGACTTGACCACCGGTCAAATCCTTGGTTCGCATGGCTTCCAAAGCCATCCGGAGCAGCAGAATCAATCACAACAGGGGCAACCAGAATTTCCGCCGGTCGACGAGGTGAAGGACAAAGCCATGCTGGACGTACAAAATCAAATACAGGCGATGTTCTTCCCATCTGGAGATCGCGTTGAACTTACGTTCTATGACGATAAGGACTGCGGTCTCAATCAGGCCTACGCAATTGAGAAGAATGGGGACCGCAACGGCGCTTTGCACCTGATGGACACGAACCTGGAACAGTGTAAGGCTGGCAAGCACAAAGATAAGACGCTGGCGCGAGCCTATTACGACGACGGATTGCTTCACTGCTTGCAGGGCGACTACGACAAGGCCAATTCCTTGTTTACATCGGCCATGGATTCCAAAGGAGCGGATGCCGCCGGCCAGGCCTCCGCAGATTGCCAGCGCGCGCAAGCCGGGCTCGCAGCCGTGAAACAATATCAAGCTCGAATGGCAACCATCCAGGCTCCTCCTCCCATCAACACGCAACCTTTGCCTCCGCCCACTGCACAGAGGGCGCCAGCGCCTGTACAAGTGGCTGCTCCGGCGCCTCCGCCCGCCAGTGCGACCCAGGCGAGCACCTCGCCTGAGGCCCGGCTCAAGGAACTGGACGACCTCTACAAAAGGGGGCTGATCACCAAACAAGAGTTCGATCAGAAGAGGGCTGAAATATTGAAAAGCCTGTAGTAACTCAGACTTGGCCTTCACGCCCATTCTGCAATTAGCTCTTGCATATTAACGGGCAGCAGTCGTTGCTTTTGGAAAGCTGAGATACGATCGGCCTTATCAAGTGAGGTGAAGCCAACGCTCAAGAAGAAGCGCAGCTGAAATGAGGGATTAGTTCACCTACCTGCCTTGGCTTGGATAGGAATCCAATCCCTCTATGAAGACGCTCACTTCTTGGTACGTCAGGCCTCGGGATCGCATGATTGGAGATGAAGAAATACACTTACGCGCTGACATCGAATGGCACTCGAATAAAGGTTGCGGGGTGGCGGTTTCATCGTGCACATTG
>JAJYJL010001010.1 GCA_021789565.1 Acidobacteriota bacterium | reverse complement strand
CTGCCCCGTTAGTGGCGCGATGGGCATCCGCGATAGAAGCCATAGACGGACACCAAAACTCAGGACGAAGATCGCGGCGACAAAGGGCCAGATACGGACGAGTGTTTTGGCCGCGCGAACAACTCTCATTGAAGACCTCTCGTACAACTGATATCGAAGGCAATCCGACTTCCATAGGTCTCATTTGCGCTTGAACGTAGTTGTTTCACGGCAACCCGGGAAGAATTGTCCTGAAGACAGCATATATTCCAACATCTATGATTCAGCGAGGGGGCTGGGCACAGGGGAATCGCATGAAGATGAATTCCGAACCTGCACGGAGATCGCTTTGGGGCCCCCCTCTACGGTCTCTGTAAAGAACCCCTTTATTTTCAAGAATCAGGCAGGTGCAAGCCAAGACAAGTTCCGTTGTTTCAATGACCTGTGGCCAGAATCGTGATGGCAAAGGAGTTGCGCGGACCGTGGGTCACGCTGGAAGCACGAAGGGCGAGGCGCATGCACCCGGCGTTCGCGATTCCACCTGGAAGCATGGTAGCGGATTGGATGAAATTCTCGGCAAAGATTGGGAATCTTGGTCGTCACTGGTCCTCAAGTGCGAGGTGGCATCCTCGGTTCGATTGGGAAGAGGATCGGGGCCGTGGACCTCCGCCGAACATTGAGCTTTATTCAGTTAGAAGATCTGTTCTCTATCCCCGGCTGCGAACCGAGTTGTGGCGCGCGTGGATGTCCCACCAGATAAAGTCACCATAGCTCACCGCCAGGGAGTCCTTGGCAAGCTTCTTTAAGAAGCTCCGTGCGCTGGCGGATCTTCGCCAGGTACCTGAGGCTCTTTCGCCGAAGGGACCAGACCAGCAACCGCAGGATTGGTAGAGGTCGGGGTTGTAGATGAAGTCTTCGACCGGATCCCACTCTGTCCTGTTGTGAAACCGCTGCGGAAGCTTACTTATTCCATTGCGGATAAATGGGGCGACGCGGCCGATCTTCCGAAGGAGTCTCCATCCAAACTCGTTCTGAAGGATGGAGAGCGAACACCAATGGGTGCGTCCCTCCACGAATTTGAATCTGGAGTAGCCGAGTTCGAGGAGGCGATCGAGAATTTCCATTCCATTGCTGCCGATCTCGAGAGAGAGATAGGACGGACAGTCATCGGGCGTCAGGGTGGCAAGCGCCTGCAGATCGGCGCCCTCAATGTCTACCTTCATAAAGTAAGGCTTGCCATACTCGGCAATCAGGTTCTTCGTGGTGATGCACGGAATCGTCATCTCCTCCCAATCTTTTGTATCTTGGTGTAACTGCACGAAGGAAGACAACTCGACATTGGCTACGTCCCGGTAAAAGGTGAACGAGCCTTGCTGTTGCAAGATGCCGACATTGACGACCTTCATCCTGTTTTGCGCAATCTCCTGCGCGAAGCGCAATCGGCACTGCTCCGCTAGGTACGGATTGGCTTCGACCCCCACGACCGAATAGCCGAGATCGAGGTAATAGCGCGAGTCTTCGCCGTCGCAGAGGCCGATATCAAAGACGAGTTTGGATTCCATAGAGCTAAGTCTGCTTACCGTTAGGTGCGTGAGATCGATTTTGTTTGCAGAACGCAATCGTCCCATACCTGAAGGTACCATGGGTGCGAGCTTAGGTATGCCAGAGATGAAGCCGCTGAAGAACCTTCTTGATCCTTTGCCGCCTTTGGTAACGAAGGCACTCGCGGACCTTTGTGCGCATTGCGGTCAAACCCGCCTCCAGGATCTACTTCTACAGTCGTGTCTCGGTGGGCGCGGCGTTCATGTACTCACAGACGAGGACAGTGCCGCCCAGTTGTTTGGTCAAATCCGCGATCCGGGAAATGAAAGGACATGAACCTACAATACCTCTTTCGTGGCTACGCGGCGGTAGATTTCGGCGGTCTGGGCGGCTGCGCGTTGCCAAGTGAACAGCGCAGCTCTCTGCTGGCCGAGGTCGCGCATTTTGTTCCACAAATCGGCATTCTCAAGGATTCCGATAGCGGCGTTTCCTACTGCGGCATGGTCACTTGGGTCGATGAGAACGGCAGCGTCTCCGCTCACTTCCGCCAGTGCCCCTTCGCGCGAAGTGACGACTGGGGTTCCGGTGGCGAACGCTTCCACCACCGGTAGGCCAAACCCCTCCCAGAGGGAGGGGAATAGCAGCAAGTCAGAGCGCGCGAAGACTTGGCTCATGCTCAGAGCGTCCGGTGCGGTGATGAATTCAATGGCGTCTTCAGGTACTTCGGCAACCGCCCCCAGCTTTCTGAGGGTACCCTCACTGCCCGGAGAAACAGAGAACAGCAAAAGTTTCGAGCCGGGATACTTTGCATAGATGCGCGCGAAAGCCATGAGCGTACCTCGCACGTTTTTTGTAGGGGCCAGGGAACCGCATCCTAAGACGATCCGCCCATTGCGAGAGGGTGCTTGCTTTGGTCTTCTGGTAAAAAATTCGGGTGCAATGCCATTGAATACGACATGAATCCTCGCCTCATCGATGCCGAAGAAATCTGCAATCTGACGTCGCGAGAGATCGGAGACCGTAATAATTGCCGATGCGCGCCGGACTCCCCGCATGCCATAAGCCTGGAGGTACCTCTGCGAAGCCGCGGAAATGTTGCTGTGACCAGAGTAGGAAATGATGTCGTGCAGTGTTAGCACCACGGGCTTTGGGCTTAATACAGGAGCGACGTTGGCGGGGCTGTGGATCAGGTGACAGCGAGTCGTGAACGACAACATCGGGACTAGCACTTGCTCCCACTCCCGGGTCTTTGCGCCGGGCACAGCGAAGTGGATGTGGCGGATCAACCACGATTTTCTCGAAACGAAGATGTTCCTTTCAACGCAGATCGTGGATGAGGCACGTCACGCGGAAGTGTTCCGCAAGCGGGCGCTTGCAAATGGGGGTGGCCTGCTCAGGGCTCGCCGCGACGGGGAGTTTTTGCTGCGCGAGATCCTCCAGGCTAAGACGTTCACTCAGGCGAGCGCACTCCTCCACCTCCTCGGCGAGGGGATGGTGTTGGATCTGTTTCGCCAAGGCGAGCTGATCGCGCCAACCGATGTCGAAAAGCGAATGTTCCGTCTCGTCATGCAGGACGAGGCCCGGCACGTCGCCTTCGGGACGCTTCATCTGCGCTACGCGATCGATCACG
>JAJYJL010000049.1 GCA_021789565.1 Acidobacteriota bacterium | reverse complement strand
ACTACCTGGGCCTGACCATGATGGTGCTGATGGCCATCGGATCATGGGTCAGCGTGCACGGACTGGAGAGCATCATGCTGGCCGCGCCGGTGTTTGCGTTCGGCCTGGTGGCTTTCGGCTTTCTGGGCATGGGGCCGGTAACGATTGCGGTGGATTCCTACGGCCCGGTGGCAGACAACGCCCAGTCCGTTTACGAGCTCTCACTGATCGAACACGTTCCCAACGTGGAGCAGGAAGTGAAACGCGACTTCAATATTGATGTGAATTTTGAGCAGGCCAAAGAAATGCTGGAAGCCAATGACGGCGCCGGCAACACATTCAAGGCCACAGCCAAGCCCGTGCTGATCGGAACGGCGGTCGTGGGGGCAACGACGATGATTTTTGCCACCATCATGGCCCTCACCAACGGTCTGACAGCGAACGTCGACAAGCTGTCGCTCCTCCATGCTCCTTTTGTTCTGGGATTGGTTTCCGGCGGGGCCATCATCTACTGGTTTACTGGAGCCTCGACACAGGCTGTCACCACCGGCGCCTATCGCGCCGTGGAATTCATCAAAGCCAACATCCGGCTGGAGGGAGTGGAAAAGGCGTCAGCGAGCGACAGCAAGAAGGTTGTCGCGATCTGCACGCAGTATGCGCAAAAGGGCATGTTGAACATCTTCATCGCAGTGTTCTTTGCGACTCTGGCCTTCGCTTTCCTCGATCCGTTCTTTTTTATTGGCTACCTGATTTCGATTGCCACTTTCGGCCTCGATCAGGCCATCTTCATGGCCAACGCGGGCGGCGCGTGGGATAACGCCAAGAAGATTGTCGAAGTCGAGCTGAAAGAAAAGGGGACGCCTCTGCACGATGCAACTGTGGTGGGCGATACGGTAGGCGATCCGTTCAAAGACACCTCATCCGTGGCGCTGAACCCGATCATCAAGTTCACAACGCTGTTTGGTCTGCTGGCCGTGGAGCTCGCCGTCCAGCTCACAGCCACCAGCGGTCCAGGGTTGACACACACGCTGGCGGCCCTGTTCTTTGCCATTTCGTATTTCTTTGTCTACCGCTCGTTCTACGGGATGCGGATTGGGACAAGCAAAAAGACACAGGCTGCGGCTGATTGAGCAAGGGACAGACCATCACAAACGGAGTGGGAAGGAATAAGGAAAAGGCCTCCTGCTAAAATCCCTTGGCTTCGTTCTTGATCTTCTTAGCCAGTTTCTCGGCCTGCTCCGCTTTTTTCACGATTTCCAGTGAGAGCACGTTTTCATTGGATTTTTCGATTTCAGTCTGGAGCGATTTGGCAAGTTCAGCAAGGTCCTGGGCGTGCTGCTTTAACTTCTTATAGTTGTAATCCAGCAGGGCCTTTTCCCGCTTCTGGCTGTTCTTCGGGAAGTTCCCCGGTGACGGAGACTGTGGAGGAAAACGATCCTGGCCTGGAAACTGCTGCTGAGGCCAGGGAAACACTCCGCCAGTTTGGCCAAGCGACTGCGCGTTGGTACAGGGAGGCACACCCAGGAGTCCCAGAAATGTAAGAATTATCGTTATGATGAGTGCTTTCTTTGCATGTACTGGACGGAAATACAGCCTCGAAGAGTGATGGGCAATGCGTATCATGACCATATACCCCTTTCCGGCGCCGCATCACAGAGCCGGCTGACAATCGCCAATTGAATCTTTCCTTCATTTTAAACACCCGACCTCAAACATACAATTTGTAATCAAAGGATTTTCCGGCTGAAATCAAACCCGCGAACGGTGCCGGCCGCCTGCAAGGCGGCTTTGACGTTGGATTTGCTCCGATAACCCCGGAGGAAGGTCGTGGCCGCTTTAAGGAATGGTTAATAAGACGCGGCCCGATCGCCGCTTTCCTTTCGCCATAGCCGCGCCAGTCCAGGGTGGGACTACAGAACCGCTAATTTATGTGCAACCGCAACGAACCCGCAAGCAGTTCTAAAGCATAACTCTGCTTTGCCGATAAAAAGAACGACGAGGGAAATGCGCCGGTCTGGTACCTTTCCGCATCCTAACCAGGCTCGGCCGGCCGCCTGAGAACTAAGCATCTTCTCAGGCTGAAGGGGTGCCTACGGGGCGCAACCTAAGCGCTGCCGATACTGCAGTCAATGAATCCGGGAGGTCGGTTTGTGGGGAAAAAAGGAAGTCGTCATCGAACATAAGGCACGTGAAAGCGAGCGGATCAGCCTGGGATTGCCCATCCAGGTGACCGGGAGCAACCTTTTTGGCGACGTCTTCCGGTATGAAGGCTGGACTGAAGTGGTTACCCAAAATGGCGCTCGAATCCGCCTGAAGCAAAGTCTGGCCCTGGACCAGGAGATTACAGTTCTCTGCGTGGAAACCGCCAAAGAGGCGGTGGCGCGGGTGGTCGGCCGGGTGAATGGAAAATCAAAGCAGAATGTCTATGGCATCATGCTGCTAAACCCGGAGACGCACCCCTGGGGCATTAACTTCCCGCCCAGGGGAGATTCCGCCGGGGCTGTGGGCAGGATTGTTCTGGAATGTCTGGCCTGCCATACACGTGAGCTGGCCTATCTGGACGGATTTGAGTTGGAGGTCCTTGAATCCAGTGAAACACTTTCACGCTTTTGCAGGCGGTGCACCAGCTCGACGATGTGGAAAAAATCCTTTGAGGCGCTACCGGCTCTCCAGCCGAAGGCTGAAGCCTCTTCCGGAAATGGTCAGGAGCATCGCCACGAGACACGCCGCGAGGTGCGGACAATGGCCTGCGTCCGAAGCCTTGAGTTTGGAGAAGAACTTGTGAAGGTCCGCAACGTCTCCCGCAGAGGGCTCTGTTTTGAGGGTCTGCGGGCTTATGAAAAGGATTGGCAGGTCGAAGTGGCCATTCCTTTCTCGTCCGGCGGCGGAAACATTTTTCTCCGGGCAAGGATCGCTGCCGTCCAGAACATGCCATCAGGCGCCCTCACTCTTTTCGGTGTCGAATACATTCGCCGGTAGGTCCAGCACTCATCTTCCCGCCGCCCCTTCGCCGGGTTGCATCCGGCCGATCTGTTCGGCCAGGCGGTCGATCCGGCTCAGAATTTCCTGATACTCATGCCTACCGGCCTGCTCCTTCGACTTTTTGACAAATGCAAACGAACCATCCTGGTTTAGTGCCGCGCGCTCGACCTCATCAAGCGACTGGAAACCCTGCCGATTGGCGGCTTCCTTGAGGTCATCCATCGTGATCATTTCTTTCTTCAGGGGGGCTTCCTGGATTTTTCCTTTTTCGATGAGCACCTCCCCGGCGTCATCATTCAAGCCCTCCGTCTTTTTGTGGAAGTAGAAGAACCGGATCACGAAGAAGTTGGCCACCAGCAGCGTGGTTACGCCAATAAGGCCGCCGGTGATGGAATTGTCGTTGCCGATGGTGGCGTTCTGCACGGTGTTGGCGATCATCAGCAGGACCACGAGGTCGAACGTATTCAGTTGGGCGAGCTCTCGTCTTCCGGCCAGCTTCAGCGCCACCACCAGGAAGGCGTATACGATGATGGCACGTAAGATCTTGTCAATAACCGGCAGTCCCGGCAAAAACATGTCACTCCAAATATTAACGTGCATCTTTTGCTCCTTTGCCCCATTGGAAATGTGAGGCCCCGCGCCCGGTGCCCGTTCGCTCCAAGCGGACCATCTGAAATCCCGACTTTAGCAGTCTGAAAATGGCTGCTTTTTCGCTCCTAGCGTTCCCCAGTGAAGTCCTTCGGGAAGCGTGATAGCATCATATTTTAAATCCAAGAAATAGCGAATAGTCTTTTCGGGGCCAGCATTCAACCGTGGGAGGTGAATTTATGAACAAGGCACAGCAAACACGGCGGGATTTTCTGGGCCGGGTGGCCGTAGGGATTGCGGGCATCACAGGCGGCAACATGGCTCCCTCGGCAATGGAGAAAGCATTGGCGACGACAACCACACAAGACATGATCTATCGGACGCTGGGGCGCAGTGGCGAACGGGTTTCACTGCTGGGGCTGGGCGGTTTTCACATCGGCATGCAGCCCAGCGAGCAGGAGAGCATCCGTATCGTCCGCACCGCGATTGACCATGGCGTCACTTTTATGGACAACTGCTGGGACTATAACGACGGCGTCAGCGAGGTCCGTATGGGCAAGGCGCTACGGGACGGTTACCGGCAGAAGGTCTTCCTGATGACCAAGACCGACGCCCAGGTGAAAGGCGCCTGGGAAAAACAGCTCAACGAATCGCTGAAGCGCCTTGAAACCGGCGTGATTGACCTGATCCAGTTCCATGAAGTGATCCGCGCGGGCGATCCAGACCGCATCTTCGGCCCGGACGGCGCCTTCGAGGCCGCACTGGCCGCCCGCAAGGCAGGCAAGGTGCGATTTATCGGCTTCACGGGCCACAAGGACCCTGCCTTCCACCTGAAGATGCTGAACACCGGCTTCAAGCACGGGTTTACTTTTGACGCTGTCCAAATGCCCTTGAATGTTCTCGACCCGCATTATCACAGCTTCGTGAAAGAGGTGGTCCCGGTATGCGTGAAGCACGGCATCGGGGTCCTGGGCATGAAGCCGCTGGCTGACGGAGCCATTCCCCGCAACAACGTGCTGCCGGCCATCGATTGCCTGCATTACGCCATGAATCTGCCAACCTCCGTGGTGATCAATGGCTGCGACACTTTGGAACGCCTGAACCAGGGCCTCGAAGCGGTTCGCACCTTCAAGCCCATGAGCGAAAGCCAGGTGGCCGCGCTGCTGGCAAAAACCGCCAAGGTCGCCGCCAACGGCGGGCTGGAACTCTTCAAGACTTCGCACCAGTACGACGGCACCTATCAGAACCCCCAATGGCTTGGCTAGCGGACATTTCAAAAGAGGGGGACTTATGAAACTGAGAGCAGGTTTGGGCGTGATGGTCCTCTGTGCATTGACAGTTTCGCTGCCCGCCCTTCCCCAGGAACATCCTTCAATCGATCCCGCCGCGCATGAGACAAACGCAAAACAGCTCCATTCGCTTCTGGGCGGCAACGGAAAGGTTCTGGTCCTCGATGTGCGCACCCCCCAGGAGTACGCCAGGGGCCACGTCCCCGAAGCTGTGAACGTCCCGATCGATATCCTCGCCCGGAAGATCAACCAACTGCAGGTGTCGAAAACCACCCCGATTGTCACCATGTGCGACCATGGAGGACGGAGTTCGCAGGCCGCGATGGAGCTCCAAAAAATGGGCTATCACGCCACGTCCTTCTGCAGGATTGACTCCTGGCGAAAGGACGGTTATAACGTCACAAAAGGAAAGGCCAAGTCAGGCGCCGAATAGAAGTTGACCCGACGGCCCACCTCCTCCGTGGCCTGTTTGGGACCAGTCGTCCGGAGCAAGGCATCATGCCATGCCGCAAAGGGCTGTGTCCCAAAACCCAATTCGGGCAAGCCGTTGAAACTCAATGAAACTTTGGTTGAATTTCCGAACGCTCGCGGCAAGCTGCTGCGCGGCATGCTCCACCACCCGGCCGGCACGCGCGACTTAGCGCCGGGAGTCGTCTTTTTCCACGGCTTCACGGGCGACCGCATGGAGTCGCACTGGATATTTATCAAGTGCGCACGCGCCCTGGCACGCGAAGGGATTGCCAGCCTGCGATTTGATTTCTTTGGGTCCGGCGAATCCGAAGGGTCTTTTCACGAAGCCACCCTGCAAAGCGAAATTGCAGACGCCCGGGCCGCCATCCGCTTCATGCGGAGGCAGGAAGGAATCGATCCGGCCAGGGTGGGGCTTTGCGGCCTCTCACTGGGGGGTTGCGTCGCAGCGTGTGTTGCCTCGGCAGCCAAGGCTAAAGCGCTGGTCTTGTGGAGCGCCGTGGCGCATCCCGCCATCCTCCAGCAGCTTTCAAAGAAACTGGGGAAACCATCGCCCAAAAACGCGGACGATTTTGAATACGACGCGCGTGAAATCTCCGCACGATTCCTGAAGGATGCCGCAAGGGTCGATCCACTCTCCGCCATCCGCCGGTTCGCAAGTCCAACCCTGATCATTCACCCCGGCAGGGACGAAACCGTCCCACGCTCTCACGCGGCAGATTTCCTCCAAGCCTCGGGAGCCGGAATCAAGCAGAAGGTTATCGTCCCCGGCGCCGATCACACCTTCACCTCAGTCGCGTGGGAGTCCCAAGTAATTGGACGGACCGTTCAATGGTTCACAGAACACTTACGGGGGGCTATAGCGAAAAAACAAGACGCTCGAAGCTAAACTTGTCTATTTTCTCTTTGGCTCGTCAGTGGGTTCGGCATTCCCGATCAGCGCCCCACACTCCTCGCAATAGCCTCGGCCCGGCGCAACCTTATGACCATTCGGACACCTTCGGGGCCAAGGTATGGTTTTCAGGGCTGAGAAGTAAATCGCGAACAGCGCTGAATAGAAACTCATCCAACCGCTGGAGAAAAAAACAGCGACATCCTGAGGAGCCCACTCTTTAAGCTCTGTGTTTCCGCCGCTGCCGTGAGTCTTGAGCCAAAAGACGAACATTACGAGCAGGAAATACACAAATACGCCGATGACAGCTTTCCTCATCCATGGAGGACAGCCCTTGTAGTAGCGACGAACGTGAACGATTGTGTTCTGTTCCTTCTGAAACAATCTGATAATCCATATGGAGGGCAGTGCCAGAAGGAAGATTCCGGCGTGAAATGCCATCAGTGTAATAGATCGCAGTGGCTGTCCAAACAACGAGCGTACGTGGATTCCAACGCTGACGGCGAACCCGGCCACCGCAACCACCATTGCAATTCTGAGAATCGTTCTCACGAGAGTATATGCTCGTTCCGGAGCAGCTGGTATCATACCACTCCCGCCTGCCGGCTCAGAACGCCGTTCTCAGAACCTACGATTCCTTCGGTCCTGCAAGGGGAATTCATGAATTATCAGTACGGCGCATGATCGCCTAGCCCGGCTCACTTCTCTTCGGGCCAGTGGAATACCTCCTGGAACATTTCTTTTCCGCCGGCCACAGCCGCCACCACAACCAGCGCGCCGAGGGTGGCAAAGCTGACGGTAAAACCCACAATCACGACCTGCCGCGCGAAATCGAGCACCGTCAGCGCCATGGCGCTGAAGAAAATCATGAGTGCGCTTTTGACGAACCGGGCAATCAGCGAGGCCCGTGGGATACCTTCCCGCAGCACCGCCATATGGACCACCACGGAGATCCGGTTGGAAAGAAAGAGTCCGACCGCGAAAATGATCAGGCAGCCAACCACTCTCGGCAGGAAGAAAACGGTATGCTCCAGAAGGCTTGAAAGAATCGTCAGTTTCAGCGTTGCCAGTGCCCCATAAATAAACACGATGAACACCAGGTTTCCGAAGTAGTTGAACAGGGCATCCCGTACGTCCGCTTTGGACAACGTCTTCCGCCATCTCATCCGGGGCAGGTAATGGTGCACGCGAAAGATCACGCAAAGCTGGATGACAATCCGCTTGGCTCCCCATGCGACAAACCAGCCCACCAGCAGAAGGGGCAGGGATGCCACGACGCGTGGCAGGTCGTTGAGAATTTCGAGGAACACCTGGTCAACCAGGTTCAAGATCATCTCTCGAACTGGAAATTGGACCGAACAAGAGCAGAGGCGAAGCCCGCGCGTCACTTGAGGAGCTGCCCCAGGCCTGATTTCGTCCCATCCCGGGGCTGGCAATCAGCGTCCAGATGCCTTGGGAAGCCATGCCCGTTCACAAGCCAACCGGGCTCTTGCCAGGGGGTTGCACCCTTTTTCATATCTTCTGGGCGGCCTTAAGAGTCGGTCATTGCGCTGGCAGGGCGCCCGATTTCAATATGCCCCGCGTTCTCGATATAATGCCCTTGTCAAAGGCTGATGGGAACTCAACAGAGTCTTGGGGCACCGCAAGCAAAGCTGGATCCTGGCGCTGGCCATCGTGTTGGCCGCTGCGGCCTGGCTTTGGCATCCGTCGGCTGGCATTATCCATCAAGGAGTTACGTTTATGACAGACGCTGGGGCGCACCAGGCTTCACACCGCTTTACCAACCATCTCATCCATGAGAGCAGCCCCTACCTGCTGATGCACGCTCACAATCCCGTGGACTGGTATCCCTGGGGCCAGGACGCCTTTGATCTGGCGAAGCGCGAAAACAAGCCCATCTTTCTTTCCGTCGGATACTCCACCTGCCACTGGTGCCACGTGATGGAGCGGGAATCGTTTACCAACCCTGAAATCGCGCGCCTCATGAACGAAAACTTTGTGAACATCAAAGTGGACCGCGAAGAGCGCCCGGACGTCGATAAAATCTACATGACCTTCGTGCAGGCCACCACCGGCAGCGGCGGCTGGCCCATGTCCGTTTTCCTCACCCCGGACCTCAAGCCCTTTTTCGGCGGAACTTACTGGCCGCCCGTTGACAGCTATGGCCGCCCGGGCTTCAGCACCGTGCTCGATCGGGTTGCCAGCGCGTGGAAAAAAGACAGACCGCGGATTGAACAATCAGCCGCCGATGTCGTGCAGCAGATTGAAGATTCCGTTAACGCCGCGACGCCCGGGAAAACCGACATCACTGAAGCCACGCTCAGCCACGCCTTTCAGCAGATCAAGTCCGGCTACGATGCGGCCCACGGCGGATTTGGCGGCGCGCCCAAGTTTCCCCGGCCGGTCGTTTTCAATTTCCTCCTGCGCTACCACGCCCGCACGGGCGACCCGGCCGCGCTCCAGATGACGCTCCACTCCCTGCACGCCATGGCTGAGGGCGGCATTCATGACCACCTGGGCGGCGGATTCCATCGCTACTCGGTGGATGCCAGGTGGCACGTGCCGCACTTTGAAAAGATGCTTTATGACCAGGCACAGCTCGCCGTTGCCTATCTCGAGGCTTACCAGATCACGCGCGGTCCTTTTTACGCCGAGACGGTGCGGGACATTCTGGATTACGTCCTGCGCGACATGCACAGCGCGCATGGCGGTTTCTTCAGCGCCGAAGATGCCGACAGCCCCATTGAAAAAGGCAAGCCCGAGCACGGCGAGGGAGCTTTCTATCTTTGGACTTCAACCCAGATCGAGGAAGTTCTCGGTCCGGCCGCAGCAGAGATTTTTGACTATGCCTATGACGTGGAGCCCGATGGCAACGTCGCGCCACAGAACGATCCGCAGGGGGAATTCACGGGGAAGAACATCCTTCAGTCGGCGCATTCCGTGGATGAAACCGCAAAGCACTTCGGCAAGTCGCCTGAAGAAATCAGCGCGACGCTCGCCGACGCCCGCGGCAGGCTGCTTGCAGCCCGCGACCAGCGCCCACGCCCGCCGCTGGATGACAAGGTGCTGACTTCCTGGAACGGCCTGATGATTTCCGCCTTCGCGCGCACCGGGCAGGTGCTCGAGGAACCCGCCTACATCCAGGCGGCCCAGGGCGCCGCGGACTTTATCCAGTCCAAACTTTATGACTCCCAAAACGGTACGCTGATGCGCCGCTACCGCGAGGGCGATGTGGGCATCAACGGCTTTCTTGAAGACTACGCGGGCCTCATCCAGGGGCTGCTCGATCTCTATGAGGCCTCATTCCGCGTCGCCGATCTCACCTGGGCCATCCGCCTGCAGGAAACCCAGGACCGCCTCTTCTGGGACGACAAAGGCGGCGGCTATTTCCAGACGTCGCCCGACGATTCGTCCATTCTGGTGAGAATGCGCGATGCCTATGACGGCGCCGAGCCCTCCGCCAATTCCGTCGCCGCCATGAACCTGCTGCGCCTTGCAGAAATGGCCAACCGGCCCGCCTGGCACGAGAAGGCCGATCAGGTCTTCGCCGCCTTCAGCCGCCAGATCGAGCATGCGCCGGAAACTCTGCCCCAGATGATTTCCGCCGTGGACTTCGCCCTCTCAAAACCCCGGCAGGTGGTGATCGCCGGCGACCACGCCCGGCAGGATACGCAGGCGCTGCTCAGCGTCGTGAACCAGCGCTACCTTCCCAACAAGGTTCTCTTCCTGGTGGACGACGCGTCCGCGCAGCAACTCGCGGGATGGCTTCCTTTCATTCAGGGGATGCGCGCCATCGACGGAAAGGCCACCGCTTACGTCTGCGAAAATTACACCTGCAAACTCCCCACCACCGATCCGGAACGCGTGGCTGCGATGCTCGACGAAAAAGCTTGACAAACCTACGCTAGTATGCTAGTCTTTCTGATAGCGTCAGGCGGGACGTTGAGCAGAAAAATGAGCAATCTGACTGGACTACTTATTTTCCCTAAGTTGCTGAAATAATTGAATGATTGCTTTTGGCCATTCAAGTGCGTGGGACAGAAAAACACGTTTTTTTAAAAACGAACCGGAGAAGTTATTGATAACAAAGGATCGGCCATCAAAAACGAACCGGAACGAACCGAAAAACGAAGCGGAGAAGTTGTTGAAAACACGTTCCTGTGGAAAAAACGAACCCAAAAACGAACCGGGCCATGTTGTTGAAAATACAGGACCGCCAATTTTCATGCCCCGAGAGCCAAAGCGGATAATTCCCTCCCCTGGTCAAGCCCGCATTCCACTAAATCCTATACGCGAGGCCCTACCACTCAAAGCCATCCGGCGCCGCATGAACCCGGCAAGAACCCGGGAGCCGTTGCAGGCTGGGCCGCACGGTGCTATTCTTCTCTGTCCTTTCCAGACTCGGGATGATTCCCGCCTGCAGCGATGACCGTTCGCTGCGAATTCCGGATACGCAGAGGTCCAACATTGAATACATGTGATTGCCCATTCAAGACAAGTCTTCTCCGCCTTGCCATTGTTTCGATACTCCTGCTGCTGGTGTGCGCGCCTTCTGCCCGTGCCACCCAGTGGGAAACACTCTTCACGGCGCAGGATGTTCGCGACCGTCTTTCAACACCCGCCGGACGCCAGCAGGCGCTGGAGTTCTGCCACCAGATGGGAATCTCCAAAGTTTACCTCGAGGCCTTCCGCGATGGCTATCAGGCTGACGCCGCAACTCTCAGAACTTCTCGCGACTACTTCCGCCATGCCGGACTGCAGGTATCCGGCTGCGTCACCACCACCGGCTTGGGCAAACCCTCAACCGGATGGAAGGTTGCGGCCTGCTACACCAATCGCCACAACCAGCAACACCTGGCGGAAATCTTCCGCTACGCGGCCGGTCTGTTCAACGAAATCATGATTGACGATTTCTTCTTCACCGACTGCACGTGTTCGGAATGCGCCGCGGCGAAGGGTTCCATGAGCTGGAGGCAGTATCGCGACAAACTGATGGTTGAGATGAGCCGCAAGAACGTGCTGGGCGCGGCGCGGGCCGTCAATCCGAAGGTCAAGATCATCCTGAAATTTCCCCAGTGGTATGACAATTTTCAGGACCGCGGCTATGTGGTGGACAAGGAATCGGCGCTCTATGACCGCATCTGGGTAGGCACCGAACTCCGCGACCCCAGTTCCAGCCAGTGGGGCCACACTCAGCAGTACCGGGGCTTTTTCCTTTACCGCTGGCTCGCCGATGTTGCCGGCGCCAAAGAAGGCGGAGGCTGGTTTGATCCCTACGGCACCGACCCGACCTTTTATCTGGACCAGGCTTACGTCACCGTCCTGGCCGGAGCGCCAGAGGTCATGCTGTTCCACTACGGTGAACTCAATTCCGATAAGTACCGTCCTCAGGCCGACGCCCTCGCCGGCCACCGCCAGCAACTCGACACACTGGCAAAGCTCGTGGGTGACTGGGACGGCATTGCGGCCTACAAGCCTGCCAATAGCGATCCAGGCGACGAACCCTACATATTTGACCAGATCGGAATGCTGGGAATACCGCTGCTGCCCACGGCCCACTTCCCCGCAAAGGCTAAGGCGGCGCTGTTCACGGCCCACGCGCTGGGCGACACTGACTTTGTCGCCGAACTCGATAAATTTCTCGAAGGCGGAGGGACGGCCTTCGTCAGCGAATCGCTAGCGCATCGATTGAACGCCGATCCCCGCCTGGCGCCCAACAACAACATCGCTCTCGAAAAGGACCAGCTTCTGAAACGGGTTTCTGAGGGCAGCGGCCGGATTGTCGTTTTCTCAGACCAGTTGCCGCGGCTGGCCTATGTCACCACAGAAGACCAGATCACTCAACTCGATCCCCAAACCCGCGCGGCGCTCAGAGAGTTGCGGACCGCGGTGGCGGAGTTTGTGCCCACGTCGCTCGACGCTCCGCCGCGGGTCGCCGTCTTCCCCATGCACAGCCGGGTTGGCGTTGCCAACTTCACAGAACTGCCGGTCACGTGCCATCTAACCGGCCAGGGCGGCATGGAATCAAAATACAAGGAATTGTTTGGAACTTCCGCCACCCGCGTCACGGGCAATGGAACTACACTGTACCTTCCGGCGCACGGCGTGATGGTGGTACGGTGAAAAAGATCGCACGCCGGGCGTTGAAGGATGGAATCAAGAGACCAGCAGAGTGCTGCCAGCAAGGCCCTCGATGGCCAGGAACCGCGGCGGCCATTCTCGTTTTTATTCTGACCCTGGGAACGGTGCCTTCGTTGCTCCAGGCCCAACAGGTCCCGACGATTCCCCGCGCAGCGCTGGACTCTCAGAAGCAAGTGCAACCAGCCAGGGTCGCCCTAAAGGCCCATCGTTTTTTTGACAGGACCAACCTGATGCTGTTTGCGGGAGTGGCGGCGGTGCGGGCGCTGGATTACACATCGACGCAGCACTTTCGGCGCCTCGGAGACCATGAGGTGTTGCTATCCAACAGCATTGTGGACAACAAACCGCTGTTTGCCGGCATCGAGGTAGCGGGGACGGCGATCTCCATCGGCGCCGCCTATTGGCTGCACCGGACGGGCCACCACAAGCTGGAAAGGTGGGTCTCCGTCGTCCACATTGGAGTGGGCGCAGTTGGAGATGCTCACAATTACTCCCTGGGCCCGGCCCGGTAGGCATAGAACGCCATGGTTTGAGTCGCGTAGCGGCGGTCCCTCCCTGCCGGGTCAGCACACAGCGGGAGAATGCCGTCAATGGGTCAAGGAGGGCCTCAGCCGGTGGACTAGCAGTGACTTAGTTTGATTTGTGGCACGGGCGTCCTCGCCCGTGTTCCGGTCTAAGAACACGGCCAAGATGGCCGTGCCACAAAACGGTAACCAAATTGAGCCACCACAGTTCGGTCCGCGCAATTGCCAGCGCGGGAAAGGTTCGACTAAAATATGAGGCTGGCACGGATGGCTCAAACGGTTGACCCTGCCACTGGAACCGCGCGGCGTGAGAAATTCTTGGGCATACTTAACAATCGAAAGGTCCGTCTTCCCCGCTGGCTCACATTGGGTGTCACCATCGGAATGGTTCTGCTGGGTGCTCCCCGCGTTGGCAGAAGCGAGAACTTTGTCTTCTATTTCCCCAAAACTCATTCCATTCTTCCCATTCGCAATTACGGCAACGTCGAGTATCTCCCCGTACTTCGGCTTCTGAATCTGTTTGGCCAGGTTGGCAGCCTGAAAAGCAGGCGGAAGTCCCTGGAGGTGTGGTTTAACAGCACGCGAATCCGGCTACGCAAGGACAATCCCAACGTCAGGCTGAACAATGCCCGGCTCAAATTGGCACAGCCCGTGCGCTTTATTGCTGGAGAGTGGATGGTGCCGGTCGAATTCGTAACCACCATCCTGCCCACGCTCATCAACCAAACCGTAGAGTATCAGCGAGGCGAGGACCGGATGTTTGTGGGCGGAATCAAGCCGAACTCATTCACGCTCCACCTCTCGCCGCTTCAGGATGGAGCCCAGCTCACTTTTCAGTTTTCTGACCCGGTTAATCTCCGCACCGCAGCGCAGAATGGGAAGTGGATTCTATACCTTGGCAACAGTCCGATCGAACCCATTGAGTCCAATTTCCAATTCCGCAATCCGTACGTCTCGCAGGTAAATTTTGATGATCAGGATGGCCAGCCGAAGTTGATCGTGACTCCTGCAGCGCCGGGATTTGACTTCTTTCCCAAACTGGGAGAAGGGAGGAAAATCCTCCTGGCCAACATCGTGAAGTCCGGCGCAACCATGGCAAGCCAGACCCCGGCACTTCCGGCGCCTGCTGTGCCCGGGCATCCCGCACAACCCGCTCCTCCGGCGGCAAACCCCAACCAGATGATGGCTCCGGCGGCAGTCCCGAACCTTTCCTTGCCTGCCGTGGTGCTGGACGCGGGACACGGAGGGACCGATACCGGTGCACAGGGTAAGGACGGCCTGCTGGAAAAGAACCTGACGATACAACTGGTAGCCCAGGTGCAAAAAGCACTGCAGGCGACCGGAAAGTACAGGGTAGTCCTCACGCGGAACGGCGACGTGAATGTGGGTTTTGACCAGAGGGCTGCCGAAGCCAACATTGCCCGCCCCATTGCATTCATTTCCTTCCACGCGGGCGATCTTGGCCCTTCGACCCCGCGAGTGGTGGTTTATAGTTACCGGCCCTCGTCACCGTTGGCCATGGCGCCCGGCTCAGACTCCAATTCCCTTTTCGTGAACTGGAACAAGGTCCAACTTCGCTACATGGATCAAAGTAACCGGCTTGCTCACACTCTGCAGCAAGACCTGCAAAAGACCACGCGGGTTGCTTCAGCTCCGCCGATGGAGGTTCCGGTGAAGGTTCTGCAGAGCATCGCGGCGCCTGCCGTCGCGATTGAAGTTGGAAGCCTCAATCCCAGCAGCAACTCCTCCGCGCTCACCAATCCATCCTTCCAGCAGGAGATTGGCGCTGCGGTTGTCGAGGCCATAGCAAGCTTACAAGGGGGACACCAGTAAACCATGTCTCGCCGTGCTTTAATCCTGACCCTCGCTGTCGCCGTCATCCTGGGGGTGGGGATCTTTTACCTGATGATGCTCCGCCGCCACATCGCCCCAGCCGCCGAGAGCGCTTCGCGGTCAGAGCAGACAGCGCGAACGCAGTTGAATGAAGAGGCCCTGCAGCAGTCCGGAGGCCAGACCCAGGTGATTACGCTCTACTTTCCTTCCTATGCAGACGGAAATCTGCTGCCTGAAACGCGCTCGCTGAAGCTCTCATCAGATAACATCAAAGCCATCCGTCAGGTCCTTCTGGCTCTCATCGAAGGTTCGCACCAGGGACACGGCATGGCTTTATCGCCTTCCACGACCATCAAGGCCGTTTTCCTGACGGCGGATGGAACGGCCATCGTCGACCTTTCCCAGGAGGCGCTCTCGGACTTTCAGCCCGGAATCGAAAGTGAAAGCCTGGCTATTTACTCCATTGTGGACTCGCTGTGCGCCAACATTACCCAGGTGAAGGAAGTAAGGTTCCTTGTCCAGGGCCAGGAAGTCCAGACTCTGGACGGGCACATTGACCTGACCGGGAGTTTTGCTCCTGAGCCGTCTCTGATTGCTCAAACGCACTAAAACAGGAGAAATCATGTCTTCAACGCCCAAGACGCTTTCGGGCCTGCTCTATTCCAACGGAAAACTCGTGCGCGCCGGCCATCGCAAGGCGTCCGAGATCCGCCCGGTCGAAATCACTCCGGATTTCATTTCCAGCGCCGAGGGTTCTGCGCTGATTCGCCTGGGCGAAACCCGGGTGATCTGCACGGCCTCGGTGGAATCCGGCGTACCCGCTTTTCTGAAAGGAACGGGCAAGGGCTGGATCTCAAGTGAATACGCCATGATCCCTCGCGCCACGGATTCGCGGACGCCCCGCGAGGTGACTCGCGGACGCCCCAGCGGCCGGACCATGGAAATTCAGCGGCTGATTGGCCGGTCGTTGCGCGCCATTATGAACCCGGAAAAGCTGGGTGAAAGGACCGTCTGGATTGATTGCGACGTCATTCGCGCCGACGGCGGCACGCGCACCGCATCCATCACCGGCGCCATGGTCGCCCTTGCG
>JAJYJL010001009.1 GCA_021789565.1 Acidobacteriota bacterium | reverse complement strand
AAGAACTCGCACGGCTGGGTCTGCCTCCGGGCGTAAGAGCCGAGCAGCTATCGCTTGAGCAATTTGTTGCCTTGTTTCTGTCTCTCCGCTGAGCCGCGAGACGCAGGGTGGCTGTTCGCGGCTCGACCATGCGGCGCCCCGAGAGCTATGATAAGATTCGAATGAAAGCAAGGAGGAACGAACATCTCAAATTCTGATAACAAGTTACGAGCTATTCCGCTCGGAGGCCTCGGCGAATTCGGAATGAACATGATGGTCTTCGAGTACGGCGATGATGCCGTCGTGGTTGACTGCGGTGTGATGTTCCCGGACTCGGAACTTCCGGGCGTTGACATCATCATTCCCGACATTACCTACCTCCGCCAGATTCGGAACCGCATCCGCGCCATCCTTCTTACTCACGGGCACGAGGACCACATCGGGGCGTTGCCATACGTGCTGGATGAGATTGACGCTCCCGTTTATGGGACCTCTTTCACTCTTGCCCTGGTAAAGGCGAAATTGGTTGAGCATGTAATGGAAGATAGCGTCCAGATGCGCGAGATGAAGCCCGGAATGCCATTTGACGTCGGACCGTTCCACGTGGAATTCATTCATCTTACTCATAGCATTATTGAATCAGGCGCTCTGGCGATCACGACTCCTGCGGGAACTATTATTCACACGGGCGACTTCAAATTTGATCCTACGCCGATGGATGGCCGGCAGAGCGACCTGCACACTCTGGCCGACTACGGGCGAAAGGGCGTTCTGGCGCTTTTCTCTGACTCCACCAACGTCGAGCGGCCCGGGATCACACCTTCGGAGCGTGCTGTACGCGAGCGGCTTTCTGAAATCATCTCGGTTGCCCAGGGGCGTGTCCTGATCACCTGTTTTTCCACTTCTGTCCATCGGCTGCAGCTTGTGGCAGACCTTGCCTACGAACGCGGACGCCGCCTCTGCTTTCTGGGGCGCAGCATGCTCCAGATTGCAGATATCACCCAGCAGATGGGGAAGCTCAACATCCCGCCCGGCCTTCTGGTGGACCAGCAGGAGCTCAGGAACCTGCCGCGATCCAAGGTGGTGATGATTTCGACCGGCAGCCAGGGTGAGCCGATGGCTGCGCTTCCCCGGATTGCGGTCGACCGCCACCGGTGGGCCTCACTCGAACCGGGCGACGAAGTGGTGATCTCCGCCCGCGTTATTCCCGGAAACGAAAAGTCCATCTTCCGGATGATCGACCATTTGTATCGCCGCGGTGCCCATATTCATTACGAAGATGGCAGCCAGCCTCCAGTCCATGTTTCCGGGCATGGCAGCGCGGAAGAAATAAACCTGATGCTCAACCTTGTCCGGCCGCGCTTCTTTGTGCCTCTCCATGGCGAGTACCGCCAGCTTTTCTGCCATGCGGAAGCGGCCAAGCGGGTGGGCATTACGCCTGAGAATGTTTTCCTGCTGGAAAGCGGCGACGTGCTGGAATTCAATGGTGAAACTGCAAAGAAGGCTGACCGCGTTCCGGTTGGCCGCGTCTGCATTGATGTTGGAACGCTCGACGAGGTGGGCGACATTATCCTGAAGGAACGGCGACACATTTCGGAAGACGGCATTGTGATTCCCATTCTGGCCATCAACGAGCACACCGGGCGGCTTGAGGTGCCGCCGGAAATCGTTTCGCGCGGGTTTATTCCCATGGACGAGGCGAAAGACCTGGTGGAAAGCGCCCGCCAGGTGATTTTTAAGACCATCGAAGTTTCCAACACCGAGGAGATTGCCGATTGGGGCGTCATCAAGGAGAAGATTCGCACCGCATTGCGCCGCCACTTCGATCAGGAAACCGGCAAGCGTCCCATGGTCCTGCCGGTCGTGCTGGAAGTCTGAGTGCCGTATTTTCAAGGTTTCACCCATACGGCCTCCTGTTGGTGAGTTCCAAACGCCCGAAATATATGTTGTTTGCGTATCGCGCCGGGCGTGATAGTATTTGACATCGGACGGGGATTGCGCCACCGCGTCCGACGTTGTGCCTTAAGCACCATGAAATAGATTTTTGAAGCTCCGGACCTGCGGCGGGAGGGCGATCGCAGGCAGTGGGCTATTGTGGAGAGAATCCGGCGCATGCCAACCTCCTCTTCAACTACCAGGAAAGACTCTTCCAAGGGATCCTCCGGCCATCCTCTTGTCGGCTCAGCGCGTTTCTTTGAGCTTGTGGGCTTTCTGTTGCTGATCCTGGGAGTGCTGGTGCTGTGCAGTCTCGTCTCTTATTTTCCCCGTGATCCTTCTTTAGATACAGCTGGCAATTCTGCGGGATTCATCCACAACTGGATTGGGCTGGTCGGAGCCTACGGTGCCGATGTTCTGGAACAACTGCTGGGATGGGTCGCCTACCTGATTCCGGTGACGCTCTTCTTTGTGGGCATCAGGCTAATCCGGGTCAAGCCGCTGGAGGCGCCGCGTACCAAGGTTTTTGGCCTTGTGGTGCTGATTTTGTCCCTCGGGGCATTGCTCCAACTGATTCCCTACACTCCACTGATCCACGGCGTGATCCAGGGGAGCGGACTGGCGGGATACCTGACCGCGACCGGGCTAGTCCACGTTTTTAATCCGCTGGGAGCAGCCATCGTGGCTGGCGCGCTGTTCCTGGCCTCGTTATTTCTGGTCAGCCGGTTTTCTTTTTCCGCCGGCCTGGCCGTGTTGCAAAGGCGATTTGCATTTGTGGGCCGCATTGCCGCGCGCTGGCAGGCCTGGCGTGAAAGGCGGCGTGCTGAGCGTATGCGGCGCCAGATCGAGCGGACAAAGGCTGCGGGCAGGCAGCCTGTAGCGGCCCAAAAGGCCTGGCAAATCTCACCACGGGCCGACAGTAAAGAAGAGCCTCCCAGGATCGCAAACAAGCAACCAGCCCCGACGCCGGTTGAGGACGACGCTGATGATGCTGATATGCCGGAGCCGGAGATTGTCGAGCGCGCACCGGCGAGCATGGCGGCGGGCTCAAATGAAGAGGTGACTCCCAGGCCTCGGAAGGGTTCCCGCAAGGGGCGATACAAGTTGCCCAGCACTGCGCTGCTGAACCCGCCTGACGCGGAAGAAGGAATCGATGAGAATGAGTTGAAGGACCGGGCCCGCAGGCTGACCGAGAAGTTTGCCGAGTTTGGCGTCACGGGGGCCGTCACCCAGATTCATCCTGGTCCCGTTGTCACCACCTACGAATTC
>JAJYJL010001008.1 GCA_021789565.1 Acidobacteriota bacterium | reverse complement strand
GGGATTCCGGTCCTGCCGGACGACGGACTTCAACTGCTTTCCCTGCAGGGTGAGCGGAAGCGAGGCGAAAGTCAGATTGATCTGCGTGTTGGGTTTGCCCTGGCCCCCAAAATCGTGTGGATTGATGGGCATTTTTTCTGCTTTCGGGGTCGGATCCGCAGGCGACCCCCAGAAGGGATCGTCGTCGTTTATCACGGGGACGCCGGGCGTGTTCGCTCCGTTTCCCGCGTACGCCTGCTTCGGGTGCAGGGCCCACTGCGTCTGGCCAGTCTGGGCGGCGATGATGGCAATGTTGCCCAGCGTCGAGGGTCCCGTCATCTCCTGGAAGACGTGGTCAAACAGCACAAACCGGCTGGCATACCGCCACAGAAGCGGGATGGTGTCACAGTCTTCGTAAGCCATGGCCAGCTCGCCCATCTGTTTAGCCACAAGCGAAGGTTTGCCATTCTTCGTATACTTCCGCTCTTCCTCCAGGGCGAACCGGTCCATTTTGGGCACGCCACCCTGAATGTCCATCTTGGAGACGATCATCGGGTGCGAATGGTCCACGTCATCCGTGTCGGCAGCGTACTGTTTTGGGCCGATGCGGAAGGGCTGAATGGTCCCGGTGGTGCCGTCGGTGTTAATGATGGGCTGTTTGAAGCCCGGAATCTCTTCCGGCTTGCGGCTGTAAATGCCGTCCGCGCCGGGATAGGTGCCGAAATAAGAATCGAACGACCTGTTTTCCTGGTAAAGAACAAAGATGTATTTGATTTTTTTCCGCAGAAGTTGGGTCACTTGTTTTGGTGAAAGCTGCGGCTCCTGCGCGGAGGCAATCTGATATTGATCAATGGCCTGCTGGTTGGCGTTGGGGCCGGTGGGCGCCTGCTTCCCCTGGCACGCAACCAGCAGAAGCCCCGTCGAAACAATCAGCGCTGTTCGAAAAATGGAAAAAGGTTGTTGGCTCATGGCGCGGATAGTTTAATCCGAAACCGCCCGCGAGGGCCAGTTTTGGGAAACGGTCATGGATGGACAAATCACCCGGGCGGCATGCCTCATAATTTCATTCACTCGCGCTTTCATTTCCGGCGCTCTCAAAGAGCTCTTCGGCACTCCTCAATTCATGGGCGGGGAATGTTGTTCAGTCCAAAAGCGCGCGACTCAAATTCCAGCAGCCCCGGCAAATGCGCGCCGAAGTAACTCCAGTCATGACCCCCCGGATAAATGTGAAATACGTGCGGAATCCCGCGCCTGGCCAGGATGCGGTCGAGCGCCAGGGCTCCCCGGTCAAATCCGTAATCGTCCTAAGCGCCGCAGTCAAAATAAATTTTCATGCCGGCGAGCCGCGAGGTCCGGGCCAGAGTCAGCGGGCTGTTCTGTTCCCAGAAGGCCGGGCTGGGTGGTGATCCAAATACTCCTCCAGGCATCAGGCGAAATGCCCGCGGATGGGACCCGGCGGCGGTTACGGAGGGGAGGTGTTCGATGAGGGCCGCGCTTTCTGCGGCGACCGAACCGAAAAGGCGCGGGTAGGTGAATGCCAGGTGAAGCGCTCCATATCCTCCCATCGAGATGCCCGCGATGGCGGTGGGGTAGGAATTTCCCTCATAACGAATCCCTGTGAGAAATCGGACTTGTGGATAGACTTCCTGAACGCGGCGCAGACGTGCAGTAATGTGGCATGTCTGCGGTCAACGCGCAACCTGCCGCGCACAGCATGCTTTTATTTTTTGCAGAGGGAATCAGTCGGCACAATGGGTTCGCTGCCATGAGCCTCAATCGAAGCTCCTCTCGCCTCGCGATGTCGCAGATACTACAAGGCAAGCGTCTGATGCGCCAGCCCCGGAATGACGTTAGCATTGTTCAGCGAATCTATAACTCGGGACACCAGCGGCAGGTCACCTGGCGGTCTGCCTCCGCAACCGGGCTCGCCAGTTTTTTCATGCGGCCTCGCACGAGCTGGCATCTGGCGCGTTTTAAGCTGCGCCGAGCTGCGAGGTGCAGTGCGGGCAGCGCGTGGCTGCTACCGGGATGCTCATCTTGCAATACGAGCAATCTTTGGTGGCAGGGGGCGCGGGAGCCGCGGCCGGCTTGGGCATCAAGCGGTTCACCCATTTGATCAAAAGAAACACCGCAAACGCGACGATCAGAAACTCGATAATCGTATTCACGAAGCTCCCGTAGGCAATGGTGGCAGCCCCGGCCTTCTTGGCGTCCGCCAGCGTGGCGTAGTGCTGCCCGGACAGGCTGATGAAGAAGTTGGAGAAATCAACATTGCCAAGCAGCTTGCCGATGGGCGGCATGATGACGTCATTCACCAGCGAGGTTACGACCTTGCCGAAGGCGACGCCGATGATGATGCCCACGGCCATGTCCAGCACGTTGCCCCGCATCACAAAAGCCTTGAACTCTTTGAACATGGATTCCCTCCTTAGTGAGATTCAGGAGTTTGTAGAGCTGGTCTCCCGAAATTGGAACGTGTAGCCGAGCCCGGTGGTGAACTCCACGTTGTTCTTGTGGCATCCCACAGCGGGGTTGCTCAAATAAAAGTCGATCTCACCGGCGTTCACCGAAAACATGTTGCTGAGCTTGGCCGATAAGTTCGTGGCCGTTTCAAACCGATATTGCCCCGTTGCGGACAGATTGGGGTAGAAGTTCAGGTTATGGTCCAGACGTACCAGCTTGGTGAGCTGGATTCCGAGCCTCTCGCCGGCCAGTGCTTCAGCACTCTGGTCGCAGGCGCCGGTGAAGAACTTGTGGTGCACGAAGGTCATGCCGTCCTGCACGCTAAAGAGAGTGCGCGAGAGCTTGATCACATCGTGTCCGCAGCCGCCGTCGTTGGTCCGCCAATGGCGTAAAAAGGCCGGCGTCGCGGGCCGCTCCCGGGTGGCCGCGACCGTAGTGCTGAAGGCGGCAACGCAGGGCGTCGCGGATGCGAAGATGTCACTCGGACGTGGCGTGATCGTTTGCGCTGAAGCGCATCCGGCCTTTGTGACCGCAGTCGCGAAAAGAATAACTGCGGGCGGCACGGTCTTTCTGAACAATAAGCATGATCTGGTTTGCATGGAATCCTCGTGAGTTCCTTTGCCTTATGGGTTTCGCTTTTCTGCCTGACAGTTTATCAGGCGCGTGTCGCAGGCGGCATGGCCATCCTGCCCATGAGCATCCGTGGCATGGGCATCCTGCCCATGTGGTTCCAGATATTCACGGG
>JAJYJL010001007.1 GCA_021789565.1 Acidobacteriota bacterium | reverse complement strand
CTTGGGGCCCAGCGTGACCTTCACAACGTCAGCCAGTTTGTTGACGCCGCGGAGAATCGCCTGGCGGCTCTCCGCTCCATGTACAATCTGCTTTGCATTTGCCATCTTTTAAATTCCTCCAAAGTTTTTACATCCGCCCGGCGCTTCAAGCCTGTCGGCGGGGCCTTAAAATTTCCGGTACAAGTTCACGCAACGGGTTATTGCTTACTTCTTGCCCGCGGCAGATTTCGCACTTTCAAGGACGCCCAGAATCTCGTCCTCGCGCAGGATCAGGTACTCTTGTTCGTCAATCTTGATATCGTTGCCCGAGTATTTCCCGAACAGAACACGATCGCCCACTTTAACGTCGAGGGCAATCACCTTGCCGTCTTCGGTCTTCTTGCCATTGCCGACAGCAACGACTTCGCCCTCCTGCGGTTTTTCTTTTGCCGTGTCAGGAATGATGATTCCACCTTTCACGGTTTCCTTCTCCTCGATGCGTTTGATCAGAATTCGATCTTGCAGCGGCCTTAACTTCATTTTCTACCTTCTCCTTTCCTTTTTGCCTTTATCACGGGCAACCGTCATTCTCCAGCCTCAGACCCGGAATTACCGACCGCGCCCGAACTGAGTATGAACAAAGCCCATTTTTTAATTATTGAAACAAGACGACTTACATCGCCCAAACACAAAAAGTCGTTAAATTAGCACTCTAAGTCCGAGAGTGCTAATTTATAACTTTACGGACTATCTGTCAAGCCTCTCGGGAGCCTCTCGCGATTGGGCGGTCTAATTTGGAGCCTTCAGAGCGGCAGGCTATAATGACCAGTTTATAGGAAGGAATACTCCAATTGGCAAACCCTGAATTCCCTGGTTTACGGCCCCTGGCGCCATCCCTCAACGACATGCTGCGCGGAATATGGATTGCCATTTTTCTCCTGGCGGCCTGTGGCAGTTCTGCATTCTCCGCGGTTGCCCGGCCCGTACTTTCATCTGGTGACCAGAGGCAGGGCCATCCAATGCTTTTCTCGGCTTCTATCGCGACCATGCCCATGGTCCGGCAATCCCAGACCAGCGAGGAAAAGGGTAGAGTTGAAGAAAATGCACCGGCAGCATCGGCACTAGGCCCAATGGCAGTCCAGAGCATTATTGCGGGCGTTCGATCGCCGAGCCTCCAGGCGTTGGGGCAATCTCTTGGTCTGAACCCCACGCAGATGGGCCACAAGACTTTTGAGGAGTCGACCGTCGGAATGGAGCCCGTCAGTGGCCTTGGTAATAACGGGGCTCCTGTTGTGGCTGTTAAATGGGGGCCCTCGGGACAGGGCCAGACCACATCAACACAAGGTCGTCCCAACCTTTACCTGCTTTCCTGGGACGGAAAGATCTGGCAGGCGTCTTACCTGACGCGTGGCAGTGACGCGCTTACGCTGGAAGTTTTGCCGGTAAGTGGAGACGCAGCGCCACTGGTTGCGGTAGTTATCTACCGCGGGGTAACGGCGGTCCCGTACCCTGTGATTTTCCGGTTCCAGAACCACCATGCAGCGCTGGTTTGGGATGGCCGCTCTGATGCTGCTTCGTATACGGGTTACAATTATGGCTCAATCCAGTTTGAAAAAGCGGGGACTGGAAATGTTCCTGTCCTGATCGCAACCGGACGGGCTGATCCGGGATTGCTGATGTTTCCTTCCTTGCCTGAAGAGACCGGGCGTGGATTTCAGGTGGCTACAGCTTACGTCTGGAAGAACAATGGTTACGTCCCGCTGCGGACTGTATATACTCAGAACCGCGACTATCTCATTTACAGGTTCATCTCGGCGCTGCACCTGCACGACTTCAAGACAGCATATTCGCTGATCGATCCCAGGCAGTTTCTCAAAACGAAAAAGCCCACGCTCGACCTATTCCGCGAGCGCATTCAGAATGTGTGGCCGGAGTTCATCGATGACCGGATATTTGAGGTCCCCGCGCATTCGGAGATGGAACCCGAAGGCCATATCTTCATCCTGAAACTGCCGGACGGGAATATGAACGTCTACCACCCGGCCTTTACAGCCGGACCGGAGTTCCGGTTGACTGGCCTTGAGCGGACTGAATCGCCAGAGTAATGGCCTTGAAGGTCTGATTTGCACAGACAGCATTCCTTTGATCTTGTGGCTAGCCGCTGGATTCCAACTACTGGCGGGCCTTCTGGGACTGCGTTGGGGAGTGAAGCGAGGCCTGTTCGACGCCTGGCGCGTGGGTGCGCAGGCTTGCGAGTTGTTGGATCATTTGATCGCGAACCTTTTCAAACTGCGCCCAGTCCTTGTGGGAGACGGACTGGGCAGGCGGAAGCCTGAGCGCGAGGAAGTTTCGGAACTGCCCATGGACCTCAATCCGGAAATCGAGATGCGGGCCGGTTGCGAGCCCTGACCTGCCGGACAGCGCAATGGTCTGCCCTTGCTGAACGTGCTGACCACGGTGCACCAGGATGCGCGACAGGTGCAGGTAGAATGTTTCATATCCCATAGCGTGCCGCAGTTTGACTTCTCTGCCGCCGCCCCCGTCCCAGCCAGCAAAGATCACCGTGCCATCTCCTACCGCCTGCACTTTGGTTCCAACCGGCACGCCGTAGTCAATGCCGAGGTGGGGCCGGTAACGCTTGAGTATGGGATGAAATCTGTGATAGCTGAATCGGGACGTGATGGGAGCCGCAAACCTTAAAGGTGATCGGAGGAAGGCCTTCTTGACCGCTTTGCCATCAGGGGCGTAATAGGCAGGCTGCCCGGAAGGATCACGAAACAGCAGTGCCTGGTATTTGTGTCCACCGTTGTCATATTCGGCCGCCAGGATTTTGCCATAGCCGGCGAATTGCCCGTTCAGCATTTTCTTCTGGACAATCACCTCGTAGTGATCGCCGTCCTGCGTGTCGGTATTAAAGTCAAAATCCCAGGCAAAAATGTCGGCAAAATTGAGCGCAAGCTGGTCCTGCTCGCCTTGGTCTTCAACCGCATTAAAAAGCGAGCTGTGCACTGTTCCGGATACGGCCGCTACCCTGGTCACAAAGGGGATTTCCTTGACGCTGGCACCGAAGCCGGGCGATTGACTTCTGATCCAGAGCATGTGTTCCGGATCAATCTCGTAACCGATTTCTTTTAGCCCGTCCTGCTCCGAAGTGATTAATGTCACCTTGTTCCCCGCGCGAACTCTTGCCAGATCGTAAACGGGACGGGTATCCTG
>JAJYJL010000048.1 GCA_021789565.1 Acidobacteriota bacterium | reverse complement strand
TGCGGATTCCGGCCGAAGTCATGAGGCCGATTAAAACCTGGCACGAACTCTTACCCTAGTGACGGAATGAAATGCCATCCTGTTGCAAATCCACCACTTCACTCCACCGACCGTGGAAGTTGGGTCAGGATCAGAACCCGGGCGAGTTGTACGACGCCTTAAAGTAGGGAGGGGGTACTCGCACCTGAAGGAAAGCAAGCTCGTCATCGAGTGCGTCCCCGAGAAGCTGCAAGAGAAAAGGGGTGTTATTCGGAGTCTGGAAGGAATAATCCCCCCCGCCTCTATTATTGGAAGCAACACCTCCTCAATACCTGTTTCTTACCTGCAAAAGGGCGCCCGGCATCCGGACCGGGTTCTGGGTATCCATTGGGCTGAGCCAGCGCATCTATCGCGCTTCATGGAGATTATATGTGGGAATTGCAGCAATCCTCTGTACGCAGAACGCACCCGGAAACTGGCGCGCAACTGGGGCAAAGAGCCCTCGATCCTGCGCAAGGAACTTGGGGGATTTATCGCAAACCGTTGCTATTATGCGCTTCTTCGTGAAGCTTTTCATCTTGTGGAGGAAGGATATGCAAGCATCGCTGATGTTGACTGCTCGGTGCGCAATGACCTCGGATACTGGATCACCTTCTGCGGCCCCTTTCGATATATGGACATTACCGGCACCCCTTCATCCTACCAGGCAGTCATGAGAGATCTCTGGCCGGAGTTGAGCCGCAATAACAAGGTACCGAAGATGGTTAGAGAAATTGTGAGGTCAGGTGGACGCGGTACTTCAAACGGACGAGGTCTTTACCGGTACACTCGACCCGAGGCAAAGCGTTGGGAGCAACTCTTTATGAAGTTCACTTACGAGATTCGGGCCTTAGCACAGAATTATCCAGAGGACGTTGCATTTCGGCTGGGAGCGTACTGATAACTCTAAACACTTACTTTTCTCCCGATCCCGTGCTGCGCTGGGCAGGCCGGCTCCTTCCGACCATCGCCGAGTTTTCCGGATACTTTTGTGCCAGCGCCCGGACGTCATAACTAAAATGTATAAAGCGTTCTTCCCAACGTCTTGCTTCACTGGGAGTGTATGGATAGAAGCCGATGTTGTTTGCCGTACCCCGTCCTCCAGCTTTGACGATCCTGTGGATCGTTCCGGGTACTTTCGTGCTCCGACTCAATTCCGGCAGCAAATCCCGCATTACGCTTTCGTATGCAGGGATACCGGTGAGATCCATAAAACGAAAGGGACCACAGAAGGTGATCCAGTATCCGAGGTCGTTGCGGAGTGAACGGTCTACGTCGGCGACGGTGGCGTACCCCGATTCGACGAGGTAAAAAGCCTCGCGCAGAAGCGCATACATACATCGGTTGGAGATGAATCCCCTAATGTCCCTGCGGAGTATCGAAGCCTCTTTACCCCAGCGGCGCGATAAGATCTGGATGCGCTTCACGCTCAAGTGATCGCTTTTGTTCCCACAGATGATTTCCATGAACCGCGTGATGTGCGCGGGTTCGGCCCAGTGAATGCCTAGAATCCGGCCCGGATGTCTTGCTCCGGCTTGCAAATCCGTGATAGGAGTACCGGACGTATTGCTGCCAATTATGGCGGAAGGGTGTACGACCCTCTCGATTTGGCGGATGACTTTCTTTTTGGCTTTGACATTTTCGTAAATGCATTCCAGGACCACTTCACAGTCCTTTAAGAGCGAGTAGCTGCGCGCTACTTTAAATCGTTGGATAATTCGCTTTGGCTCATTTCTGAAGAGCCCTTCCTTCCTCATTTCCGCCAAGAACTCGAACACTTTGCGATGGGCGGCTCGACACTTTGCAAGGTCCCGATCAGTCGCAATGACGGGATGGCCGGCGGCCAGCAAGCACGCCGTGATGCTTGTTCCCATTAGACCCAAGCCCACAACGCCAATCAGAATCTCAGTCGGCTCCTTGGGCAGGGTCTGAAGTCTCTTAACGGGTTCGTGACGGTTGTTGTGCGATGGATGCATATCTCTCTCCTGAGTCAACGAACGAACAGTACACCGCGGAGATACAGGCCGAAGTGCCTCGCCAGGCCGTTGGCAAACAACATGTAGCCCATGTAGACCAGGAACGCGGCCGAAACAAACTTGAGTGCGGCACTGTTCAGACGGTTCGCAATCGAACTTCCGATGACTGCGCCAATCAATGTTCCCAAAGCCGCCGCGCCACTGATCCGCCACTCGATGAGGCCGTGCTGGAAAAATGTAATCGATCCGAATATGGCGGCCATTCCAAGCATCAGACGACTGGTCCCGACCGCAATCTTGATAGGGACATTCATATAGCTCGCCATGGTGAGAATGCTGAGCAATCCGGCACCAGCGCCTACCACCATGGTGAGGCCCGCAGCGCACGCAAGGAGGACGCCGACGATGAGGTTTCCGGCTTCGTAGTTGATTCGTGTATGGGTAGCGGCGTCGAGATAACTCCCGCGCAGGCCGAGGAGCGAAGTGACGCCGTCCGACTTGGACTGGCGAAGGTTCCTGATACCGATATCTTCGTTATTCAGTCTTCGGGTTAAGAAGGCGACGAATCCCATCCAGACGAAAACGCCACCAAACACCATCATCAGCATCCAGTCAGGAAGATGAACGGCAAGAACCGTTCCCACGACTGATCCGATCGTCATCGGGATACCGAGGAAGATTGCCAGCCGCCAGTTTGCGAGGTCCTGCTTTATATAAGAAGTGCCTGCCGCCGCGGAATTGGATAGCAAACAGATGAGGTTCACACCAGTCACCAACTTCACGGGAAGCTTAAGAACAAAAATCATGAAAGGAACCAGGAAGATTGCACTGCCCAGCCCCAGTGCTCCTAAGAATCCGGTAGCAACGCCGGCCGCCGTGATGACCACCCAGAGAAATGACATCGGACGTATCCAGATCCAGCAGGAACGGCGGCCCCGATCACACTTCTCCCAGGGGAGCTCGTCCTTCAAGTTCAGACGGTTTCTCGAAAAAACATGCTACCCTGACGTGTGAACTGCAGACGCGTACCTTACATCGCCGCCAATGATGGTCATCTTGACTTCAAACTCCCTGTCCAAAACAACCACATCAGCATCCATCCCGACACAAAGCGTTCCCTTGCGATGCGTTAAGTTCAGCAGTCGGGCGGGATTTGCGGTTGCCACTCGAATGACCTCAGGAAGAGGTATTCCTACATTCTGCACCATGTTTTTCACTAATTGGTTCATGCGAGCAACGCATCCCGCTAACTGAGTGTTTCTTAGGCGGGAGCTACCTTGTTGGATTACGATGTCCTGGCCGCGGATGTTATATGACCAGCCTTCGGGCATCCCACAACCGCGAACATTGTCTGTCACTAAGATTACGTTTTCGATCCCTTTGCAACGTATTAGGACCTTGATCAAGGCCGGATGAACGTGGATACCATCTCCAATAATCTCTGCAGTCACGCCGTCCTCCGTTAATACAGCGCCGAGTGTGCCTGGACGCTCATTGACGCCGATCTCCTCGGAAAGCTGCCTGGTTGTAAATCCCTTCATGGCGTTGAAGGTGTGGACGGCATGACTTGCCCCGGCTCGAAAGGCCGCGAGGGCTTGCTCGTAGGACGCATCGGTATGTCCAATTGCGACAATAAATCCTCTTTGTCGCAGATCTCGAATAAAGTCGCAGGCTCCTGAGAGTTCAGGCGCAACCATAACAACCTTAATTTGACGCCGGTGAGTATCGAACCTCCGCAGGTATATTTCTCGGTCACTTCCCAACGCGTCCGAAATGTATTCCGCTGGCTGGGCGCCTTTCTGGGAGGGGCCCAGGAAGGTACCTTCGAGGTAAATTCCCAGGACTTGGGCGCCATCCGCAGGCTTGCGCTCCATGTATTCTGAGACGGCATCGAGGGTATTAAAAGTGTCAGCCCTGGCCGCCGCGCGAGTTCCTGCCAGAAATGAAGTCGTGCCCGACTTCAGTCGATCCTTCGCGATGGCGGCGAGAGCTTCTTGCGTCGCGTCCATCACATCGTGGCCCGAAGCTCCGTGGACCAAAAGGTCAACGAAACCCGGCGCGACCCAGCAGCCGGTAACTGCCAGAACGTTGTCGCTGGGGGCTTGGCGATAATCCTCCGCGAGTCCGAGCCCGCTGATGCGGCCATTACTCATCAGCAGGCAGCCGTCTCGAATGATCTCAAAGGGAGTTACAAGGTTCCCTCCAAGGATCACGGTGCGGCCGGCAGCTTCTCTATCGCTCATAAAACCTCCGCCGCGGAAGTTGATCTCAGGCGGGGCAAATTCGCATCGTCTTCATGAGGCAATCGTTTTTCGCCCACTGATCCGTAAGAAGGTTGAAGAGTGGCTCAGACATCTCATAGACGCTTGCTACTGCGAGGTCCGGCCCGTAAGTCAGCCGTTCTTTTTCAGCCCGTCTGCGAAGCTTCTCCTCGTGCAATTCGAGGACCTCGCGGGGAAACGGCATTGAGCCGGGGTCCAGAATTCGCAAATATCCATCGGCATCACGGGCAGGCATGACGGCGCCCTTCAAGCAACTGTTGGGCGTCCACGGTATGTCGAGGACACCTGCTGCACAGGCGCGAACCACACCCCGTGCCACATCGCCGTCGGCCATTTCAAGCACCTTGTCGACCACCGGGCGCACCTCGCGCTTGATGAGGTCTAGCTCGATGCTCAACTCGGGCAAAGCCTCCACCTGAATATGGCGCGCCAGGTAAATGGCCATGCGAGTCATGCGCAATCCTTCGGCGTTGGCAGCCGGGGTCGGAATGCCGAAGGCTTCGTGCGTTGTCTTCGTTGTCACGGAGGCTGCGCCGGCCGCGGCCGCAAGCATTCCCCCGTAGACGATGAGCGCAGCCGCCTGGGCCTCGTCTAGAGGCCACGCTCCCATCCAATGCAAGAGCGTCACGGGTGTAAACACATTCGTGTGCCCTAGTTTTGCCAGATACTCCCGGCATAGCTCACCGCAGGCCCGCACCGCCGCACAGTCCTGCGCGAGGTGGAGCGTCTCGCCCATTTCCAAACCATAGTTCCTGACACCCTGTGCGGCGGCAAGCAGGAGGTCGAGAATGCACGTGACGATCGCAATGCAGGGAGGAATGTTGGTCCCCGTCAGGAAGCCTGGCTGTCGGCGGTGTAGCTCGACACCGTGCTCCTGGTACATCGACGCCAGGCGATCCAGATACTGATAATTGCGTACTCCCTCCTCGATGGACAGATCCTTCGTATAAGAACTGGTGTACGCGATTCCAGATCCGAGAAACCCCGAATAACCTGCTGCGAACCCGATCTCCCCGGCCAGTTTGGGCATTGAGGTGCCAGAGAGCACGATGGCAGGCTTGTCGATAGAATCGATCAGCTCTGATGCTTTGGCCACCCCGTAGTTCACGATCGGGTAGCCATTGAGCAGCGAGCGCCCCAGCCGCTCAGACTCTTCGATGCCTTTTTGAGCAAGATAGAATTGCTCATTGCGGGTGTAGCTGTCGGTCGTGGTCGGAACGATGTCAGCCAACCCCTCCTTGTCAAGCGCATGCATCAACTCCTTCTGCAGAGCGAAAGTGCCAAATCCACCGCGAGGCTGGGTCAGGCAGCGCCGCTGCTTGACAGCCTCGCGCATAATCCCGCCGAGCCTCTTATGGACCGGCAAGCTCTTGTGCCGTTCGACAGCAGCATCGAAGTCAACCTCCGCACCCGTTGGCCACCGGGCGAGGTTATCGCGCCGCATCTGGCGAAAAACATCCTCAGGTATCCTTTCTTGGGACAAGGGCGTGCGCGTTTCAGACGCGGGTGTGACCATCATGGGACACCTCCCTCGCGGACTCCATCAGGTATTTCAATGCCAATTCGAGAGCTGCCTCAGGTTCCACCTGACTGAGCAGACCGCAAGCGTAAAGCAAGTATTCGCGATCGATCAGAAACCTCGGGGCGCGGGGCCGCAGTGATTGGGGCTCTGTCGGGTCGGCGACGACAACACTCAACAACTCCGTGGGTGCGCGGCTATGGGCGATCACGCCCCCAGTCCCGATGACAGTTCTTACATCAGAAAGATTTTTGCCCATTTGCACAGTGACAGGACCGAGCGCTGTATAGACGGTTTCCAGCGTTCCGCAGTGGCGCTTCATCGCCACACGCAAGGCGGCACGTGCGAGTGCCCGGTCCACCGCCCCCTCCTCCTGAGTAGTCGGAAGTCGCTCCACGTCTTGGGACAATTCGCTGACGTGCTGCATAAAGGTCGCCGGCGCCATGTCGGCGTCGGCAGCAAGAGTCGTGACGCCCGCGACATCCGCAATAACCGTGGCATTATGACGCATGCCGAGGTCGCCCTCAACCGTGCGCTTCACGCGAGGCTCGGGCAGACCTCGCATAGCGATTTCCGGTGAGCTGGGTGCTCCTGAAGCAATCGAATGAACGTCAGTCGTTGCGCCCCCGGGGTCGAGGACAACCAGTTCTCCGATCCCTGAAGTGCTACCGCATCCGTCGGCCAATAGGCGCGCCCCGTCCATTACGGCGGCAGGTGTCGGCATCAGGACAGCGTCACAATCGCTTCTTGCTCCGTCAATGCCCTTGGCGTGAACGATGCGCTGAAGAAATATCCGTCGGATGGCATCGCGGGCCGGGTCGACGTTTAGAACGTTGAATTCCCGCATAACATTTTCCGTGCAAATGACCTCCTTGGTCCCCAAAAACTCGCTTGATTCATCCCATGCCTCTCGGTTCCCGGCGTAAACCACGGGACAGGTAATTGCACTCAATCCCAGGGCGCGCGCGTTGTGAAGAATGAATTGGCTGTTGCCGCCATCCGTTCCGCCGGATAACAACAAAATATCCGGATGCATTCTTTCGATGTGGGCTATATCTCCTTTTGTGAGCCTGTAGCTAAAGGCACCTACAAGTCTGGCCCCGGCTCCGAGCGCAGCTCGTCGTGCGGCCTCGGCAGTAAGCTCCGGCACGAGTCCGACGGTGACCATTCGGAGCCCGCCGCCGGCGCTGCTGGACCCGAGCCGATACTTGAACCTCGGCAGCGTCCCCATTCTACGCCCCAAGTCGTCTAGCGCGCGACGCATACCGACTCTGATGTCAGTGCTTACTGTGGATGGTCCCTCTCCGCTTGCCAAGACCGTGCGCCGGTCCAGATCAATGGCACGCAATTTTGTAAACGTGCTCCCGAAATCGATAAGCAGAGCGGCGCTCGTTAGCATCCTCTGATCAGTGTGGTGTCCGCGTGTTACCTCGTTTCCTGGCGGCGAGGTCACTTGAAAGCCATTCGAGGACCGTCTGTGCCCGAGTCCCTGGAGGGGCGGCGCGGTCGAAGCCCATGCCCAGAAAAGTACGCTCAACCACTTTCCATGGCTGCTTGCCGACGACCAAATTCCCACCGACGTAGAGCAGGATGTCATCCAAGCCAGCTTCCATACACAACTGCCGGAGCCCCCTGCAATCAAGTTCCCCTTGCCCGTAGAGCGATGAAACGAGGATTGCGTCCGCGTTGGTCTCGATCGCTGCCCTGACGAACTCGGAGGCCGGCGTAAGCGCACCAAGCGCAACGACCTTATAGCCAGCTTTCTCGAGTGCCATCGAGAGGATCCGGTTCCCTACGATGTGCGTATCTGAGCCAATGACGCCAGTTACGATAGTGTAGGCGGGCATTGTGGACCCCAGCTCTAACGTGCTAACCGCGAGACCGGGACGCGGCCCTTATGTCCCCCAACAGAAAACAGAGAACCCCAGGGAATTAAAGGTCCAGGTCATAGAAAATCATCTCTTCCTTTCCGTCGTGATTAGCCATCGCCAATGGGATTCCATCCGCACCAAATACCGCGCATCCTCCTTGCGTGTCGTGCATCCATGATTTGCCGACTCGATTTGTCACCAACATTATTGTTGCCCGGATTGCTTTGGCACGTTCACCGAAAACCTCGATGGGCGGCAGCTTCTTGCGGTTATTCGGGTAGAACCCGACTTCCGGGGAAAGGGCGGCGGCCCGCGCAATGCACCGAGGCGCCTCGCCATCGGCGCAAATGAAGCAGGTAGCTCGGCTGCCGCCGATTTCAAAGAGTTCCGGGCCAGTCCCTGGGTCATACCTGGCCCATTCATTTCTGTAGCCGATGTCCTCCGGCGAATACCAAAGCCAGGTCTTGCGGTAGCGGTAGAAGAAAGAATTTGGGCCCACGAATACCTGGGTTATATAAAGTCTTCTGTTCTGCTTTTCACAAAGACCGAAAGAAATATAACAGCCCAATTGTTCGGCCAATCCAGCCATCCGCCTGGTCACTCTACCTTCGGGGACCGCCTCCGCAAGCTCTTCCGCCTTTGCCGTACAATCCGACACAGTAGCTTCATGAAATATTACCCAGCGTGCCTCTGAAGCTGCAGCCTTGCGGCAAAATAACTCGATCTGGTCAGCATTCCTTTCCACCTGTTCGGGGATGGCGTCGAACTGGACTAAGCAAGCTCGAACCGCCCTGGTCTTCCGGTTCTTTCGCTCCTCAGCCACTAGATCCTTCTCCACTTATTGACCTTGAGTCGCGCTAACAAGATCAATTCTCGGCCAATAAGCATACGTGCTCTCGCTCGGCCTGACGAGTTGCCCAGTCTCCTGGGCTCTTAAATTCGGATGGCGTTTCGGTCAGCCAGAACAAATATGGTAGGACATCGAATGTGGACGTTCAACACCAAGAATATGGAGAGTCGGTGTTAATGTCCAGTATTCTGGACACTATTGATAAAGTTCGGTGCCCAGCTATCGGGCACGATCGCGATGCGGGTCTGATGGCGCCTCCAGACGAGTCATACTGGCATTCTTCCAACCCGCGCCGTGCGTTCCGGAAAGCCAAGCAGTTGAGAGATGGTCATGGCGGCGTGCATCACTTGTCCAGCTAACGAGGGCATGCGTTCAGCCGTAATTTCAGACGTGGGTCCGGCCACGCTAATCGCGGCAACGGGCCTTCCGGTGTGGTCGAAGATCGGGCAGCCGATGCAGCGAAATCCAAGCTCTCCTTCCTCGTCATCAAGCGCATAGCCGAGGCTTCTGGCCTGTTCCAGGCAGGCTTCGAGCTTCCGGCGCGAAACGATGGTGTTCTCGTTGTAGCGGGGGAGAGAATGGTCCGCCAAGATTCGGTCAAGGTCTGGCTTGGGCAGCCAGGCAATTAAGGCCTTTCCCGTGCCAGAACAGTGCACATCCATACGCTTACCAACCCAGGTGGCCAGCCTGAGCAATCCCGGAGGTTCGATTTTTTCAATTAACACGGCTTCGCCCTTTTCCAGAATGGCCATGTGAACAACTAAGTGAGCAGCTTTCGCGAGGCTTTGCAGATGAGGCGCAGCTAGCTCTCGGACCTTTAACTGAGCCAGCGCAGTGTTCGCCAAACTGTAGAGCTTGAGGCCAAACAGGTAACGATGGCTTTTTTCATTGCGCTGCAAATAGCCCCGGCGTTCGAGTGTAAGAAGCAGGCAATGCGCCGAGCTCCTGGGAAGCCGAAGCTGCTTTGCAAGCTGCGAAAGGCCCAGGCCGCGCCTCGATGGCGCGAGCGTTTCGAGTAATGACAGCGCCTTATCCACCGCCGGAACCGAAGGTGTCTTGTGAGAAAGCATGCGACCCCCAAAGGAAGATACCGTCCAACATATTGGACAGCGACATCTTGACCCCCTTGACTTGACGGCATCCTACCTTAACCTGGAGCCTGATGTAAAGGCAGAAGCTCGAGCGACGGCTTAAATCAAAACGGAAATTCAGGCCTATCGATAAGATTGAGGTAAACGTTGACCTTGAGTAAGCAAGGAACTTCTGGCTGGGTGGAAGCGGCACTTGCCGTTACCCCGGGAGGAGTCAATACATCACTGAGGCGTATGTCGCCGCCATTGGTGATTGTCAGCGCGCAAGGAGCGACTCTTACTGATGCTGAGGGGAACTCCTACATTGATTACCATGCGGCGTTCGGCCCCATCATCCTCGGGCATAATTTTGAAGCTGTCAATCGGCGCGTTCGAGAAGTGATGCAAAGGGTGGATCTGGTGGGGGTCGGCACGACCGATCTCGAGATCGAATTGGCGCGCAAGATTTGCCAGCATGTTCCTTCGGCTGAGGCGGTGTTGCTTTGCAACTCTGGATCGGAGGCCACCTATCATGCGATTCGGCTGGCTCGCGCAGCCACAGGGCGCAAGAAGGTGATCAAATTTCAGGGCTGTTATCACGGTTGGCACGACGCGGTGGCAATGAACGTGATCAGTTCTCCTGAAAAGCTCGGGGGGCGGGACTCCCTTTCGGCGGGCAGTTTGGCGGAGGTTCAATCAGAGACGTTGGTGTGCGGCTTCAATAGTAATGAGGACGTCGAAGAAGCCGTGACGAAATGGCCGGGCGAAATTGCAGCCATCATTGTTGAGCCCATTGCTCACAACATAGGTTGCGTTCTGCCGAAACATGGATTTCTCGAATACCTGCGGGAAATCAGTAATTCGGAAGGCATAGTTCTGGTATTCGATGAGGTTGTAACGGGCTTCCGACATGGCTTGGGCGGATATCAGAAGATTTGTGGAGTAACCCCGGACCTGACCACGTTAGGGAAGGCGATTGCCAACGGCTTTCCCATGGCTGTCTTATGCGGCAAGCATGAGCTGATGGAGCGGTTTAACACCTCTCCACTCGGCGACGTTTTTTTTGCAGGGACGTTCAACGGGTATCCCGCCGGTTGTGCTGCGGCTCTTGCGACCATAGAAGTATTGGAAACAGGCGGAGTTTACAAGCACGTTTTCGAATTGGGCGAGAGGATGCGAAAAGGACTGTCGGAGATCACCTCCAGGTTGGGCATCCCTGCGACTGTAGTGGGATACGGTTCTACGTTCATCACCTACTTCATGGAAGGCCCGATTGAAACTTACACCGATCTTCTCCGAAACGACCAAGAGCTGTTTACGAGTTATCGTCAAGCCCTTTTGAAGAAGGGCGTGTTGAAGCTGCCTCTAAACCTTAAGCGGAATCACATCAGCTTCAGCCACACGAATGCCGACATCGACCGGACGCTTGAAGCATGTGAGGATGTTCTAAAGGATCTTGCGTACCGGGGACGATTGGCTTCGCGAAGCGACAATAAGAAGGTTTCCTTACTGCCGGGAAAGTGGTCGGTCGAAAAAGCTGTTGCGAGTAAGCGAAAGGCGCTCGCGAAAGGAAGGGCAAAATGAAAACGGTACTAATTGGGATGTTGATTGTTTTGGGGGTAGCAACGCTAGCCTTCGGGCAAGTTATAAACGCCAGACTCGGCGGCACCGTATTAGATCCGAGCGGAGCTGAGGTTCCACGCGCCCAAGTGCGATTGGTGAACAACGCTACAGGTGTCGCATATGCGCAATCCACCGACTCTAGAGGTCATTACGTATTCGTCAACCTGCCACCTGGGCGATACCGGATCACCGCAACAGCGTCCGGATTCAAAAAGCTGGTTGAAACTTTGAGTCCTCTTCACGTTGGGGATCAAGTGGAGCTCAATCTCACGTTGCAGGTGGGCGCGATGAGGCAAGTGGTCACGGTGAGGGGCACTCCACCGGTCCTCGAGACCCAGAGCCCCGCGATCGATTTCGTAGCTACCAGCAAAGAAATACTTACTATGCCTCTTAACGGCAGGGACTTTACCCAGCTTGCGACTTTGCTTCCTGGCGCGGCAATTACCGGGAGCGGCCGCGCGGGTATTAATGGGTTGACCCTCAGTGGCAGCCGCACCGAAGAGAACAATTTCACCCTCGATGGTGTAGGCGACGTTGATCCAAACTTCGCAACGGTTGCGCTGAAGCCCTCGCTTGATTCGATCCGAGAATTCCGGGTAGTCACCAACGGCTACAGTGCGGAGTATGGAAGATACGCAGGAGGGCAGATTGACGTCATCACCAAGGCGGGGACAAACCAACTTCACGGCAGTCTTTACGAGTTTCTGCGCAACAACGCCCTCGATGCCAGGAATTTTTTCTCTGGGCCTGGTCCGACGCCAGCTTTGAGGCGCAACGACTTTGGCGGGACAATAGGCGGCCCGATTACAATTCCGAAAGTTTACAATGGAAAGAACCGCACCTTTTTCTTCTTCGATTATGAAGGGGTACGTCAAGAAAAGGCATCGTCCAATGTCAGCCACGTTCCGACCACGCTAGAACGTAACGGAAATTTCTCTCAAACCTTCTTGCCGAACGGGAAACTAAACGTAATCTACGATCCGACCTCAGCGCCTGTAGACGCTAACGGTTATTATCTTTCACCACGGCTGCCCTTTCCTGGCAACATCATACCGGCGAACAGGATCCCATCTGCCATGGCTCTTGTGACCTCACTATTGCCGGCAGCAAACCTTCCTGGTACCGGGCTCAATTACGTTAACAACTCACCTGGGACAGCGAATACAGACCAGTATAGCGGCCAGATTGACCAAAACTTCGGTAGCCGGCTCAGGCTCATGGGCCGGTACACGTCCTTCAACAACCCGAGCATTGTGCCAGGGTACATGTCCGGGAGATATTCAACCAACGCTAACTCTGGGCGGAACCTCGTTCTCAATCTCAATTGGGTGGTGAGCCCCAATGTCATAAATGAAGCGCGTTTTGGAGCCACGAGAAACGTCTCGAACTCTCTGGGAGGAAGTACGCAAGGTGCAAGCCTTGTATCGAAGTTCTGGCCTGCGAATATCCTGAGTATTGGCCTTCCGCTTATTAACTCCGATCCAGGGTTACCGAATTTCATCATCTTGGGCAACGGCGGCCTCTGGTATAACAATGGCGCTCCCGGCGACGGGCGTGGAACATCGAGTTTTAAGGACAATGTCTTCCAGGGCATCGACAACTTAACAGTAATCCATGGCAAGCACATTTTTAAATTCGGGACGGACGATGAGCACACCCAGTTTCGGACCGTCAACTTCCAAACCCTACGCGGCTCGATAGGTTTTCAGGGTTTATATACGATGCCGGCCGGCCCGAACGGCATCACCAATTATTCGGGTGGCAATGGTTTTGCCGACTTCCTGCTCGGATCCCCCACAGATGATACGCGCGGCTTTTCCGACGCACCTTTGTACACGCGATGGAATACGTATGCCCTTTATGGGGAAGATCAATGGCGGGTAACGAAACGGCTTACCGCCGATGCGGGATTGAGATGGGAGTATCCTGCGCCGATTTCGGTGCTGCCGGTTAGGACAGGGTATAACTTCACCAGCAATGCAGCGGGGCACCTCATTTACGAGACCGTGCCAAATCTCGTGAGTATTGTGCCAGACCTACAGAACCATACCTACTCGTATATGGGGGGCACGCCATGGCAGACGAGCGTGTGGATACCTGACCGCCATAGCTTTGCCCCACGGATCGGCCTTGCCTATCTGCTTACGCCGAAGACGGTGGTGCGGTCTGCGTTTGGTGTGTTCTTTGGGCAGGGGCCCGCAGACATCCTTGCTGAGGAGGAAGCCAACGGGCCCTTTGCAATCAACGAGGACGTGGTCACCGCGTATTGGTCAAGCCCACTTGCTCCGTCGGTATGCATTCAGGTGTGTGGCGAAAAACAGTCCACGATACCAGATAATCCTTGGGCGAATGGATTTGGTTTTGCTCCCAAGGCCTCGATCATCAACCCGTTTACTCCCACGTTCAGCGTGAATCCGTTTTTCCACCTGGGATACGCCGAGCAATATAATCTTTCTGTGCAGCGGCAACTTGGCGCCGGACTTGGGTTACAGGTAGCGTATGTCGGTTCGCATTCCCTGAAGCTACCCCGCACAAGTGTCACCAATGTAGGCTACTTGCTAAATGGGAAGGGCATACCTGCGCCCATTCCGAGTGCGGGCCCGATGTGGCGCTTCATGTGGGACAGCCTTGCCTATTACAACAGTTTGCAAGTGCAGCTCGAACAAAAACCCCGCGCCGGGCTGTACTACATAGCGTCGTTCACATGGTCAAAAAGTGAGGACACTGCCTCGTCCGCCCATGATGTCTCGGATAACCTGATTGGCCTCTCGCAGATCTATCCAAACGCGCTGCTGGCAAGATCACCTTATGACGTACAAAAGATGTTTCACTTTAGTCTCTACTACACGCCTTCCCTGGATCAACACCTTCTTAAGGGGGCGCCACGCGCTGTGAAAGATGTAGTGTCTAATTGGACGATGGGCGATATTGTGGATTTGGAGGGAGGTAACCCTCAGTATCCGGGTTCCTCAGGCGTGTCAGTTGGACCAAGCCAACCGTGTGGATTGCCTTCAGGCCAACGCACCCCGTTGCATTGGTTCAACACAAACTGTGTGGTGGCTACTAACCCAGAGGAATCGAACCATATTCCACGGGATTTCATCATCGGTCCGGGGTATTATGACTGGGACACATCGGTCATAAGGGAGTTCCCCATTAAAGAAGGCAAGAATCTTGAGTTTCGGTTCGAAGCCTTCAACGTCCTAAATCACCCTAATTTCCTCGGGGTGAATACCTTTTTAGGCACGGGATCCTTTGGAAGTGTCATGGGCGCCAGGGATGGTCGAGACATCGAGGTCGCACTTAAGTTTTCGTTCTGAGACTTGAAAAGGCACGGTACAAGGGAAATAGAAAGTCTTGAGCGTTCGGGGCCGGGTGAAGTCCTCAGATCGGCGAGACCGGCCCCGGCTAGTTCTTCGTGACCATGGAGGCCGATTGCTCGCTCAGGATGAAAGTCGTCGAGAGGAAGAGAATCAGGCAACGAATTCCTTTTATCTTGAGCAAGATTTGATGCCTGATGCGAACGTTGGCGCGAGGGATTGGAAAAGCTTCCCCCCGACCATTTATAACGGGGATTGGCAAGGCGCCTTATCCCACCCGGCTCTTGAGACAGCGGTGCGCTCTCGCTGGTCGAAGGATTTTGTTTACTTCGCATTTTCTTGCCGATATCGCGATCTTAATGTTAACGATAATCCGCACATAGACAAGAAAACCATGCACTTGTGGGATCGCGATGTGGTTGAGGTATACCTCCAACCACCCTCATGTGGGTCCCATTCGTATTACGAGTTTGAAATGAGTCCTGCTGGTGAGTGGCTGGATCTCTATGGGGACGTTTCTCGAGAGATTGAAGATTTCTCTTGGCAATCGGGAATGGAAGTCGCCTCCGGGATCGATGCGCCACACCGCCTTTGGCATGTTGTTTGTCGGATTCCGCAGTCATGTTTTGGCTGCCAAATAAAGGCAGGTGATACCTGGAAGGGGAATTTCTATCGAATTGATGGCAAGGGGGACAGAACGTTCCTGGCTTGGAGCCCAACAATGACGACAGAAGCACGCTTTGGGGTCCCGGAACGGTTTGGTTTCATCCGGTTCCTGGAAAGTGTAACGACCTAATAGGCTGGTCATGGTTCGAAATTCTGGTCGCGGTCGAGCTGTAGCAACTCGATATTTAGGAAATGGGTTCCGGCGTAAGTATGGACAGAGTGACGAGTTATTATGCCCCACGGCGGCATTCCCTTGCAGAGGGCCTCATTAACGTATCCACTTCCAGATCTCAGGCCAAGGAAGGGTAACGTCTGAAAGTCAGGGATTTCTTCTACCCCCAGTGGATGTGGTTCATTCTCACCGAGCATGAAACCGTAGCGCAGACAGGCCGATGGTCAACGCGAGATTTTGCAAATTCAGATTGACCAGTAGCTCGTTGTTTCGTTGTGGTGAGCTAAGGCTGCGGAAGGGGGGAGACTGGATGATGGACAACAGGCGCTTATGCACAGGGTGCCTATGGTTGCTTTTCGGGATGTTGTTGGCGAGCGGGGCAGCGGGGCAGACTGGAGGTTGTGCTCCAGACTTGCGCCGGGTTAATGCGGTTGCCACCCCGGCCGGAAGTATGCGGTTGCAGGAGGGGGTTCTGGCCGAGAGCGGCGGGCAGGTGGAACTGCACTGGTCCGGATGCCCGGTTTCTACCGTCACGTATCAGAGCGCG
>JAJYJL010001006.1 GCA_021789565.1 Acidobacteriota bacterium | reverse complement strand
GGAACGGACACCCAACTATCCTCGCTGCCGTTCGGCGAACAGCTCGATGCCATCCATGATTGCTTATCGCATTTCGAGCAAACATGCCAAACCATAAACAACCCACAAGGTTATGACGTTGAAACAGCCGAAACCAATGGGTGGGGAAAGATTGTCGTTCTGGATGAAAAGCGACCGGATTGGCGGCCGGTTCGAACCCAGGCTCAAAGGGCAGCCCGCCTTGCCATCGACCTCTCGAACACGCTCTCGAAGTTGAGGGGGAGTCTCGCCCATGTTCCACCCCATGCCCCCGTTCCCGCGGACATTAGCCGGCTAAACCAATCGTTGAACGCGACTGTCGAAAGCCTGTTTGCCGAGTGGAATAGCTACCCATACTGATCATCGTTCACTAGAAGCACAAATCATATAGAAGTTACTGAACAAATATCTCCCGACAGTTCCTTGATCGGGACTGATATTGCCTGTCTGTTTATTCACATATCGTTGGACATTGGAGCTTCATGAACGAGACGCATTCCACCCATAGAATCCGGTTGCCCCACGGGGTTATCGTCAAGGCGCCGGGGTTGCTTCCCATGATGTATACACTCCGTGAAATCAGCGAAGAATTGGGAGTTCCGGATAGTACTTTAAGAGGATGGTTGGAAGCTGGCGCGCCACATCAGCGAGATCATCGTGAACACCTATGGATCCAGGGGACTCTCTTCGCTGCATGGGTCAAAGCCCAACAGAAGCCAAGGCTTCACCGTAAATTAGAATCTGGTGAAGGCTACTGCCTGCACTGCAACCAGATTATCCAACTCGTTTCACCTGAAGTTCGCCCCATCAAAGGGAAGTTAGTCCACTATAGAGGAAAGTGCCCTCAATGCGGTCACATCATCAATCGTGGGGATCGGTATGATCGAACGGCAGAATTATCTTAAAGTCAGGAACCACTGTACCTATCTTCAGGAAGTCCTGCAACTGACGCCGGCTTCGTTAGAGCGGTACCGCTTTTATTTGCGCCACTTGCTTCTCTGGGCAGGGGAACAGGACTTCAAGCAAGCGATGGACATTCGCCCTACCCTCCCTACTTATCTTTCGATGGCGCCCGGGAAGGATGGCCAGGGAACCCTGGCCGGCGCAACCCAGAAAAAAGTTCTGGATAGCGCGAAACGCTTCTTCCGTTGGGCCAAGGCGGCTTATCCCCGCGACTTCAATAACCTGCCTTTGAATTGGATCGACACGCTGCGTCTGACCCGCCAACCTCAGCGGAAATCGGAAAATGTATTCGTCTCCGAGGATGAGGTCCGGCAGTTGATCTCCATGCCCACCGAACCCGAAGACCTGGCATTGTTACGCGATCAAGCTGCAGCCTCTCTCCTCTTTCTGTCGGGAATGCGCGGTGGTGCCTTCGTCACGTTGCCGATCGCGGCGCTCGACCTGGACAACCTGTCCGTGCGCCAGTGGCCGGAGCTGGGCGTCCACACCAAGAATGGCAAGAAGGCCACGACCTTTCTTCTCAACATCCCGGATCTGCTACAACCGGTACGACAATGGGACGCGATCGTGCGACCAGCGTTGCCGCCCACGACACCCTGGTACGCACCGGTGGATCATTGCTGGGGCGAACAGTACCTTTCCCACGAAGCGCCGGGCAAGTGCCGTTTGAATGGCATGGAAAAACGCTTGAAGTTGTTGTTCTCGCTGGCCAAGTTGGAGTTCAAGTCCCCGCACAAATTTCGTCATGGCCACGCCGTTTACGGCTTACTCCACGCTCAGACCATGGCCGATTACAAAGCCGTTTCGATGAACCTGATGCACGACAGCATCGAGATCACCGATGGCACCTATGCCCCAATGCTTTCTTCGGACGTGCGGGTTCGCATCGCCGGCCTGGCCGAAAAAGCTACGGCCAGGCCGAACGGAGAGCTGGAGGCTTACTTGGGCAGCCTCGGTAAGGAATCCCTGGGGCGAGCGCTCGTCATCATCGCCGACAAACTGACCCGATGAACAGACGATTACAGTCTCCAATTATCGACTGGGCTCGCCTTGCGATGCGCCTGTTCCACGTCCATTTCGGCAATGCGCGCGTAGTGGCGCACCATGTCCAGCGAGCTGTGACCCAAGAGCATCTGCAAGGTGAAGACGTCTCCACCGGAGCGCAAATAGGTGATGGCGAACGTGTGGCGAAATTTATGCGGGTGGACGTGCGCGATCTCAGCACGCGTGCCCAGGCGCCGGATCAGGATGCGCAGGCTGTCCCGGTTAAAAGGCCGGTCTGCCGCACTGACGAAGAGCGGCGCCTTCTCGTCCTCCCGGTCTTCGCGGGTAGCCAGATAGCGCCAGACGGATTTGCGGGCCGCTTTGCCCAGGTAGGTGACCCGGCCTTTGCCACCCTTTGCGCCCCCACCCACGCCATGGCGGATGTTCACTTTGCCGGTTTTCAAATCCACGTCCCCGACCGTCAGGGAGCACAGCTCGGTAGCGCGCAGCCCGGTATCGAGCAGGGTGAGGACGATGGCCTGGTCGCGGTTGGCGCTGGGCCGACGCATCACAAACTTGCGGCGCTCATCCGTCTTTGCCTCGCGGGAATAGACACACGCCTTGATCAGTTTCTCCACGTCCTCTTTGGAAAACGGCTGGATGACGTGGTCGGGAAACTTGGGCGCAGACAGTTCTTTGGCCGGATTAGGCAGTTTGAACTCTTTGCTCAACCAGCCGTAGAAGGCGCACAAAGCGATGTAGACGTTGCGCAGCGATTTCGCGGAAAGGGGTTCCGTACTCCCGTTCCAGCGTTTGGGTTGGTATTCGGTGCGCATCCACGCCAGGTAGTTGGTCAGGTCGGAAGGTTTGACCTTAGCAACGTCTTGATCCCCCACATGGTTCATCCATTGGTTCAGATAGTACTCGTAGGAGCTGACCGTGCGCTGGCTTAACCCCTCGGCTATCTTAAATTTTAGGAACCCATCGATGCTAGTGGAAATGGACAAGCTTAGCGTACTGCGGTTCATTGAAAAATCCTCCATTGCTGGGGAAATTTCAACCGGAGTACGTCAGGCTAACGAAAAACCAGAGTCTAATGGACTCTGGTTCTCTCTCAGTAGCGGGGAGTGGATTCGAACCACTGACCTCCGGGTTATGAGCCCGACGAGCTGCCACTGCTCTACCCCGCATCAACGGATGTTAGTATACCATCCCGCTTTCCCCCAGTCAAGCCTAGTTCCCG
>JAJYJL010001005.1 GCA_021789565.1 Acidobacteriota bacterium | reverse complement strand
CCAGGATAGCCTTCTTCGCCGTCCTTACTGAAGTAAGTCAGCGACAGGCCCGGCTCACTCCCCGGGATTTCCTGAGCTGTCCAGAATCTCTTGTCAAAACCCTGAATACCTCCATGCAGGCTGTTCGGCCCGTTATTGACTGGTAGGTGGTAAACTTTGCCGTCCAGCGAGAATTTGGCGCCGCCAATGCGGTTGGCGTAGCGGCCCACCAGCGCGCCGAAATAGGTATTGTATTTAACGTAGTCCGGGAGGTTGTCGAAACCCAAAACCACGTCGGCCATCTTGCCGTGCCGGTCTGGCACCCGGATTGAAACGATCCTCGCGCCGTAATTAACGATGGTTACCTGCATTCCACTGGCGTTTGTCAGCGCATAGAGATGAACTACCTGTCCGTTGGGCATTTTCCCGAAGACCCTCCTTTTAATTCCAGCTTCAGCCGCGCGCGCGCCGGCCCCGAATTCGCCGGCAACGGCCAGCAGAACAACAAGAGAACAAATGGTCCCAAGACACCACCTGGCACTGTGCTTTATGCTGGCAATAGTCATGGATTATTGATTAGACCTCCGGATCGTATTAAGTACATAGCATTTTTCGGTACAACGCCGAGATGCGTTTCGAGCGAACAGCATAACATCTCAGACAGAGCTTTTGTATACCAAGTGTCAGTCTAATGCGGAAGCCCAACTGGAAGGCAGATTTTCTTCTTGCATTGCAAAAGCGGCTATCTGTCTGAGACGCACTTCCGCTTGACTTGCCCTCAGGAGGTGGTAGCATGAACAAATCGGGGTAAAATTCTTTATTCAAGGAGGGCAGGACGATGTGGGGTAAAATCAGCTTCACCGGAAAGGCAGTATTACTGGGCATGTCCCTGGCACTGTGCCTTGGGCTATCTCAAGTGGGGAGTGCGCTACCAGGCGCGTCCCAGGCTTCAGGGTCCAAGAAGTCCGTCTACGTTTGTGCTTGCGGGGGAACGAAATCCTGCCCTTGCATGGCTATGTCAAAGAAGGAAGGCAAATGTCCGTGCGGTTCGGAGACAATGAAGGAAGTTCCTGCCAACAGTGCGTGGGCGAAGCAGAACCGCAAGGCACTCTCGCAGTAGCCTTGTTTTACTTTTCTCGTTAGATCGGGTTATGAGAGGGGGCGGAAAATCTCCAACGCCCGTTCACAATCGGCGCAGCGGTGGTCCTGAAACGGCGTCCGTGGGCGTCGCCATTCAAGCTGCGTTTCAGATTAACTCTCTTGAACCATTGGAAAGCGGTGGCAAGCCGCTTTCCGATGGTGTCACACAGCCTCCCGTCAGATTATTTGATCAATCCAGGAAACCACCGCACGGCGTTCTCGTGGTAGATCTTGCGAACCACGCTGCGCGGCAGGTCCAGCCCGCGCACTTTGAGTCCCTCGTATTCAAAAGTCTCACCGGTCGCGAAATATTTCCAGCTCATCGCGTACTGATATTTCCAGCTCCTGATGGATTCGGCGGGATTGTCATTATGGCGGATCTCACCGTCGGTGCCGTAGCAGACCCGGTCCTGGTACTTGATCAGAAAAGCTCTTACCTTGTCGCGCGGCTGGCCCATCAGATAGCGGATGCGCGCGGCCGTATCGACAGCGAAGTTCGGGTAACGGTCAAACCGTTTGGCAATTTCGTCCACGTTGGTTTCCATGCTGCCCAGGTGTGCTCCCACCACCCGCAGATGAGGATTCAATTCCAGCAAATGGTCTCGCGCCTTCAGAATATCTGACTTCGACGGTGCACCCGGTTTCCCGTACATGTGCCAGTAAGGATTCTTCTTGTAATAGTTGTAGTCGGGGTTCATCGGACCTATCTGCTTGAATGACTCCCAGCAACTATCGGGTTCGGCAAGGTGTGCGATCAGGGTTTTACCGTGGGCCTGGACGTCCTTGTAGATGGGTTCGAAGATGGGGTCGTCGGGCATCACATACTTGCCCGACGGCCATTTCAGTTCCATCCCGATGTTTTTCCAAATCTTCACCGCAATCGCGCCCTCACGGAAATTCTCATTCAGAATTTTGATAGTGTCGTGATCAAAGTTCTTGTCTTGGAATTTATACGGATCAAAAGTTGTGCAAACCGCCGCGCGGCCGCCTGAATGGTTGTGGACGGTCATCGCCATGCGGAATTGGGCCGCCTGCGTCTGGTAGGGTGGTTCGTCCTTACGTCCCACCACGCTGATGTCAACAATGCGCAGGTTAATCTGCTTCATGAACTGGTAGTAGGCTGGCACATCCTGGAAGACATGGGCGTGCGTGTCGATCGGGCCCACTTTGGCCAGAGCCGCAAGGTCCGCCGCCTCCTGCGGATCAACGCTCTCTGCGCGCGGCGCTGCCGTCAGGTGTTTCGTTAACATGACTCCAACCGTTACACAAGCGAATACCAGAAAACCGATTGCTATTATCCTGATATGTTTCAACTCCGTCCTCCGTTTAGTGCTGTCCTCGGACGCCGCTTATTATTCCAGCCAAATGGCAGCCTATCTTGATAAGTTCAACAGTCCGGGAAACACCTGCCAGCGTCTTTGGATTGATTTTCCCGCCACACTGCAATTTTCCTTCTCGGGGGCCCGCGGCGAGTCTTGCGGATGTTATCAGAATAAATGCCTTTTCATCTAGAAAATTGTTCCCATGCACCCGAGTTAGCTCTCATGTTAAGATATAGCTCAGTTATCAGGTCTTTACCTGATTGACCAGCGACAAAGACAGGGCGATGCTAGCCTGTATGTTGTGGCTAGTTGTCTGCCTGGCCAAATGAATTGTGCTCAAGGGCAGCTACGACTGGCCTTGGTGGTTTGAAGTGCGGGTTAGCTTCTCTTAACTGTTCAGTTTGAATGAAGAAGTAGTGGTGACTCGAAATCTATCGGCGTCCACCTACAGTTGTGTTGTGCGCATCTGCGGGTTTGTGGGCGGACACTTGGTAGGTGTTTTTCCAGAATGTGGTTAGCGGCTCAGAAGGGTTCCTTTTCCATTAAGCGCCAGAGTGGAAAATGCCCTTCTGGTCAGGTATATATAGGAAGGGCCAATTTCTCGAAAAGGAGGAGCCGCTTTTTTGCCATGGCGCGTTGTTCCCATCCTCTCGGTAGTTTCCTCCGGGTCTCTCCGCGCTTGGTCGGCGGTCAAATAAAAAATGGTGGGACGTTTGTCTCTTGCTGATGAGTTGCGTGCTATTCGCGGTGGGGCCAATGGCAGGACTTTTTCGAGGCGTGCGCA
>JAJYJL010001004.1 GCA_021789565.1 Acidobacteriota bacterium | reverse complement strand
AAAGACAAGGCTCAACGCTCCTGTAGGAGTCATCCTTCCCGGGGCTAATCCCACCATGGGCAACTGCAGATCGCGCACAAACAGATGATCCAGTCCCATGTTGAAGCTGAAAAGATATTCGCCGAGTGTCAGCAATCCAAACGCAATAACCACTACGGCGCAAATCTGTCCCGCCCGACGCCACGCTAACGAGGACAGGGTGCGGCGCCCTTCCTGGAGAAGCCAGAGCCCAAAGCCCGTAAGAATGAAAGCTACAGCGGAGTTCGGGCGCACCGAAGTCTGCCCGGGGATCAAACTCGTGAGGAGTTGAGAATCCAGCGCCCATCCGATTAGAACCACCACCCCCAGAGAAATGACAGCAATACTGGAAGTTGTGGGGATTTTACGAACCCACACGACCATTCTCGAACATTTCTTTTCGGTCATCACTTCTTCACCGGCCGGTCAGAAGGCGGAAGTTGCGGGAGGCAAGTCGCATTCGACAGCGCTGACTGAGCTTCCTGTTTCTCCAATACGCTGATCCCGCTTGCGGTCGCGTATTCCAGAAAAGGGCATCCAGTTCGGGCAGGCAGTATGCCGGAGGGATCTCCGTATCTTCTTCTCTTACTTATAGCTCTTTTGGTAGAACCGTTCAACTGCTTCGTGCCGGCTTTCCCCGTCCTCAAACCAGATCCATGGCCCCCTAGGTAACATCACCTAGGTGCTAATCGTTGGCTCAGTAGGGTTTAACCGAATTGTTCGCCCTTTTTGAACAACCCATACTTGAAGCGTGCGGAATTAAAGAGGTAAACAAACCATGGGGACCGTGGCAATTAACCAGGATATTAAACAGTCGTCGTTGGGTTGTTGGGAGACTTCATCAGGGCCGGTGAATGAACACAGCCGCCCACTGATGGATGAATTTGAGGACATATATCAAACCTATCGGTCCCGAGTTTGGGCCTTGTGTCTTCGAATGACTGGTAATCCCGACGACGCCGAAGACCTGACGCAGGAAACTTTCGTCCGAATGTTTCAGAAGCTTGATACGTTCCGCGGGGAGTCAGCATTTTGCACCTGGCTGCGCCGAATCGCCATTAATGTCGTCCTCCTGCGTTTCCAGAAAGCCAGTTGGCGGAGGGAACGATCCATCGAGGAACTCACTGAAGTTAACCCTCTGACAGGATGCCCGCACAAAAGAGAGTTTGGCCAGATCGATACTGAATTGATGGAAACGATTGACCGGGTAGCTCTGCAGCGGGCAATCAGTCAACTCCCTCCGGGATTCAGGGCGGTCTTTATCCTGCACGACGTTGAGGGCTACGAGCACGTCGAGATATCCAGGTTAATGGGTTGCTCAGTCGGCACATCGAAGTCTCAGCTCCACAAGGCCCGGCTCAAGATGCGTGAACTCCTTGAGCAATCACCGATGGAGGAGCCACCAAGCCACCGGACTGCCGCGGTCCTGGTTGCACACAAATCCGAAGGACGACTCCCTGTGGTTTTACATTTTTCTCATGCGTCGCCTCAAAGGTTCTCGTCCTCTGCCTCTGACGAAGCGTAATTACACGAAGGTTCCCGGAAAGGGCAGAGCTGAGCGACACTGATATTTTTGTACAGAAGCGCTTAATCCATAGCCCGCAAGCTGTCAAGTTAAGCGCTTCGATGGCCACAAGCACCACGCGAAAACGCTATCGACCAGGTGCAACAGAGACTATGCAAAGATCTTCTGCTTCACCACGGTTGGTTGTCGCCGGGCTTTCCGGCGATTCCGGAAAAACCCTGGTCTCACTTGCCCTCGTTCTTCTTGCTCGCAAATGTGGAATCCCCGTTAAAGCGTTCAAGAAAGGTCCCGACTATATTGACGCCGCGTGGCTTCGATGGGCTTCGGGGTTACCGGCGCGGAATCTCGACACGTTCCTGATGGGACCGGAAAAGACGTCACAGCAATTTCTTACCAACTCTCTTGCGGTTGGCCTGAACCTGGTTGAAGGTAATCGCGGTCTGTTTGACGGCGTTGACGCGCATGGAACCCACAGCACAGCGGAACTGGCCAAGCTACTGAAGGCGCCCGTCCTGCTGGTGGTCAACGCCTGCAAAGTGACGCACACGGTTGCAGCCCTGGTGATGGGATGCACAGCGCTCGACCCGGACGTCCGGATCGGCGGGGTGATCCTCAACCATGTTTCCGGAAGCCGGCACGAATCGATCCTGAGGGAGTCACTCGAATCCGCGTGCGGCATACCAGTACTGGGTGTGCTGCCGAATGTCGATACCAGCAAGTTGCTGCCTGGCCGCCATCTCGGTCTGGTAACGCCGCAGGAATGTTCGAACCTCGATCAGCTTGAAGAAGAGATCCTTGCAATCGTCCACGGCCGGATTGATGCGGGCGCGATTCTTGAGCTGGCTGAATCTGCGCCTCCATTGCCTCTCCAGCATGGTACGTCGGGGGAAACCAAAGATGGACGTGGTTCGAAGATCGTTTATCTGAATGACTCAGCTTTCACTTTCTATTATCCGGAGAACCTTGAAGCCCTGGAAAACTCAGGCGCGGAACTATGTCCTGTTTCGAGCCTTACCGCTTCAGCGCTGCCAGAAGACCTGGACGCTCTCTATATTGGAGGCGGGTTCCCGGAAACCCACGCCACGACGATCTCTCAGAATGTTTCCTTGTTGGCATCTATTCGCGATCATGCCTTAGAAGGGCTTCCCGTCTACGCCGAGTGCGGAGGCCTCATGCTGCTCGCGCAAGCGCTTCATTGGAAGGGGACGAGGTTCCGTATGGCGGGCGTGCTTCCATTTGAGGTGGAGGTCTGTACCAAACCCCAGGGTCACGGCTATGAGGAGCTGACGGTTGATTATCCGAACCCATACTATCCCGTTGGCACAAGGATCCGCGCACACGAATTCCACTATTCGAGGATAATTCCGGAGGGCCTCCACCCGCTTACAGCCTGCGCAGTGCAACGGGGGACAGGCTGCTTCGGGCGCCGCGATGGAATACTTGTCGAGAACGTCTGGGCCAGCTATGCGCACGTTCACGCGGCTGCCACGTCCGAGTGGGCGCAGGGATTTCTTGCGCAAGCGCGGAATCACCAGAGGCAAAAGCCCGCTCTGATTGGGTTGGAACGTCCGGAAGACCCCGCACCTGACACCATGTCTCACGCCTATTGATGTTGACCCGCCAAGCCTGCTACTTTTTCTAAAACGCCGGCCCGGGCATCAGGGAGGCGGAATTACAAAAACAT
>JAJYJL010001003.1 GCA_021789565.1 Acidobacteriota bacterium | reverse complement strand
GGGCCCGGCGATGCTTTGGGCGCGCTTTCGCAGGCCCTCCATCTCATCGGACGAGAAGGGCTTGAACTCCTGGGCGATGCGAACGTCGTCTTCCAACTGGCCGATGGTGGTGCAGCCGATGGCCGTGCAACTGACCGGCAGGCTCAGCACGTAACTGAGGCACTCTCGCGCGCTGAACTCCTGCATCAGCTTGGCGTTGGCGAAGTTCTTCATGCCCTGGATGCCCATACCGCGTTCCGCAGCCACAGGCAGGGTCAGATTCTGGAAGCTCAGGTAATGAGCGTCCGCGATGTTGAGCGGCATCAGAATGGAATCCCATTTATCGTACGCGTGCAGCATGGCCAGGTGCACGTGTGGATCGTGGTGGCCCGTGAAACCGATAAAGCGGCACTTGCCGGCTTTCCTGGCGGCTTCGAATGCCTCGATAGCGCCGCCGGGGCCGAAGATCTGGTCGACTTCTTCCTTCTCGTTCAGGGCATGCATCTGCCAGAGGTCGATGTAATCCGTACGCAGGTGTTTGAGGGAAGTTTCAAGCTCCGCTTCAGCGCCCGCGCGGGTACGCTCATTGGCCTTGGTGGTCAGGAAAATGTGCTTGCGAAAGGGCGGGAGCACCGCACCGTAAACTTCCTCTGAGCGGCCGTTCCAGTAGTCAATGGAAGTGTCAAAATAATTGATCCCCAGGTCATAGGCGCGCTGCGTGATGGCCCTGGCCTCATCAAACGAAATCAGCGGAAAGCGGCCACCCGCCTGCCCGATCACCGTGACCTTGACACCTGTTTTGCCAAAGGTCCGCTGCGGAATGCCGCCCGATCTTGCCTTTGGAGGTTTTGCCCCATAGGCCGTGGCGGCCAGTCCTGCAAAAGCGCTTCCGAAAAAAGTTCGTCGTTTCATACCGCCTCCTTGCAACAGCAAAGATACTCAAAATTTGGCAGAAGCCATGCAGGCCCTTTCATAACTTTTCCCCGAATGAGAAGCCTGAACAGTTGGCCCCCTCAACCCAAAGAACCTGGGCTCAGCCGATGGATAGTTTCGCTGTTCTGGAGTATAACGCAAGTCCGGCATCTACCCAATCGGTTGCGCTCCACGGATCAGTAAAGTGGCCGGGAGCGGGCTTGGCCGGCGCAATCCGCAGGCCCATCACAAGATGACGATCTCGGCCCGGGTCCATTCCGGTCCTCGAATGTACCAGCGGAATAAAACAGGTCACGGGTTGGAAAGCATTGGTGAGCAGCAGGGTTTCCGGACGGGCTTGAATTCCATGAACTCAACGCGCGTCAGATCGGCATCGTAAAGGTTCAGCTGCCATTTTCCGTCGCGGCCGATTTGGGGTTTTTCGGCGTTGTAGCCGCGAGCCTTGACGGTGACGAAGACCCGATGAATGTCACTGACGCCCAGAGAGAAATGGTTCATAACTCCCAGCGTGCGCGGCGAAGGATTGTGAACGTTCAGCATAAACTCCAGCCAGTTGGTTCCGTTGGGCACCGCCATATCCACCCAATCGGTGCGGCTATCCGTCATGCCGCCGTACCACGTCATGCGATAGCCCAGAATGGCGCGGTAAAAATTTTCGGCAGTGGCCCGATCATATACCGTTTCACCTGCATGGATGATTTGCTCGGAGGTGCGATTCGGAGAGAGGAATTTTCCGAAGCTGCGGGTCTCAACCGAGCCGGGCAGGTATTGAATGAACTCAACCGTATGGCCTGCAGGGTCCTGCAGGCTGAAGCTCAAATCGCCCTCAGAGTCCTTCCGGAGTTCGCCGGGAACGCTGACGCCATGGCTGGCCAGGTAACGCCGCAACGCTCGCGCATCCGTTGTACGAAAGGCGATGTTAACCAGGCGGTCCTCGGTGGGAGACGAAAGGGTTGGAGAGACTTTAATGTACTGGTTGTCGCTCACCTTGAAATAGGTGTAGCGCATCCTGCCCATGGCGGTTTCCTTCAAAGGCAACTCTTCGAAGCCTAAAACGTGTCCAAAGAACTTGCGCGCTTCCGCTGCGTCTTTAACCCTGAGCGCAACATGAGCGATCCCCAAAATTGGAGGACGGTTCACGCCAGCATCCGTCTTCGGCACTCCGCTCAGCAAGACGGCCGTCGCGCCTAAACAGATCGCGCCAGCGATTGTTGCGAAGGTCAGAGGAGTTTTCATGCTCGTGGATTATGTCGCCATCCTCGGGCAGGGTCAAGGGAGTCCGGCAAAAAGATGTGGACGAATACCGTTTTCCCCTGCCATGCTGACTTTTTGGAAATCAAAAGTCCATTCTTGGGAGTTACCATGCGATTCTTTGTTTTATTCATTGCTTTAGAGCTCCTGTCGCCTCTCACGCTGGCGGCGCAGGCGTCAAGGCAAGTAACAAAGCAGCCCGAGTCCGGAGCCACATCATCGGACCAGATCCAAACCGAAACGATCAAAGTGCCTGAGTCTATGCAGGCCCCGCCGCACTCGATGGCCAACCAGCCGGGATACATGGAACCTGCGCAGACCCACCAGTTGCTCGCAAAATTATGGCAGGCAGAAGCGCGCATCACGGACTTGCTCACCCAGATTCACACAGAGCAACTGAGGATGCCTCCCGCCGTACTTGCCAGTTTCAACAGCAATGTGAACATGTTGCAGCGCACGCTTGCCGACATGGAGAAAAGCCGCTCGCTGTTTGACAGCAGGGTGGACAGCGAGTATCTGGGATTTGAAACCTATGCCGGCATCAGCGAGGTCCTGCCGCCGCTTGAAAGACTGACTGAAACAGTCTCGCGGTACAACAATCCGAGTCTCGAGGGAGAGTTCAATCAGGCATGGAACGATATGCTGACCATGCGGCAGTCGCTCCAACCTTACCTGAGCTTCCTGCTGCGAAACCACGACCAGATCTTCACAACCATGGAAGTCAACCTGGCCGGATGCCAGAACCAGTTGGGTTACAAGGACTACAATGCCAACGGGCCGCTCAAGTACATGCGCAATGTCCTGCCGAATTTCAAGGGCGGGCGCGCCAGCAAGAAGCCTGGAAACAGTGATACCACACCCAAAAGCAAACCCTGAAATTCGCGCGGAGCGATAATGTCGCTGGACACGAATCCAGTTGGGAAGGGCTACGCTCTCTGGCTGACACCCATAGAGCCAATGTTTAGCCGTCTGGCCGGCGAGATCAGACAACTCAGCCTGGAATACTCCACACCCCGGTTTGATCCTCATGTAACGCTGCTGGGAGGTATCATGCTGCGGGAAGAGGACG
>JAJYJL010000047.1 GCA_021789565.1 Acidobacteriota bacterium | reverse complement strand
CTCCGAGGGCCACACCAGCAGATGGAAGTGTTCCGGCATCAAGACGTAGCCGACGAGCCGGAACCCCATCTCGGCGCGCAACTCCGCCAGGGTGGTGATGAATTCGCGTTTGAAGAGCTCCGAGTTGAAAATCTCCGTGCGGCGGTAGACGCTCGTCGTCAGGTAGTGAAGATCGTTTTCACTGTAGTATCGCGGCGGATATGACATCGCGCCATTTTAACCCCGTTCAGCTTCGCTGAAACGCAGACATCAAAAATCAATGTCTGCGCCACCCGCCACCTACCTGCTCTTTTCCCCGCCGTCGTCCCATGAGAGGTCGACGCCGCCCCCAGAGATATAGAAGAATGAATTCCACTCCTCCAGAAAGAAGCGAAATGTGGTCGCACCCTTCGGAAGGATCGGCAGCAATTCATCGATGGCGGCACCCTGCGCCATGGTCACGGGGCTCCCATCCACGTTGAGCGGCCGTCCCTGAGGCATGAAGGGATACGAGGCGTCGGGCGGCTCAATGAACGACAGGTAGGCCGGTTGCACTGTCAAGGTTGCCGCTCGCCAGCCTTCTGGACTCTCTGTTTCGGGAAGTCCCGTAAGAAGGCCCATGCGTATTACCACACGGCGCCCTGCGAAGTCCACGTTAATCGCGTGGATCTTGGCATCATGAAATCCATTCGGCAGTTTTTCATCTAGTTCTTCGAATGTCATATCCTTCGCTCCATCCTACACCGATATCAGGGAACCGCAAGCAGCGGGGCCCAGTCCGGTGCCGTCTCAATTATTATGCGGACAGCCGCCCCCGCGCCCGTCATAATGACGAGCTTTTTGACGGTATCGCCCGGCCGGTAGTGCTGGTCTTGCTTCTCGCCGCCGGGTAGCCAGTGCCAGTGGTCCCTCCCTTTCCATCCACTCTTTCCTGGCTGGCCCTCGTGCCAGTCAACCTTGTCGCCCTTGCCGTTGACGTACCGTTCGTCGTTCGGGGCCTTGTGACCTGTGTCCCGATTCCACTCAGGGCCCAACCCTTTCGGGTCATTCGGCAGGGGCTTATCCGGTGTCCAGGAAGAGGGTTCCTCGCCGGACCCGCTGCTCTGGTGCAAGCCGAAGAAGCTCAGGGTCCTGCTCCACCACGACTGATTTTGCGCCCCAGTTGGCGTATCGGTTATGGTTTCCTCAAGACCATATCGCCCATCGCTAAAGTGCATCGAAGACTCTTCGAACGACTCACCATTCGAACTGCAGCCACCGCCGTCTGGGCCGTTTGCGCAATCGCTTTGTAAGCCGCCGGGGTCATTCAGCGTTGTGGGGTTGTTACCCACATACGCATACATGTTCCAGGTCTGGGGATCGTCGAGCTTGACAACCTTAACCCCGCCGGGGTCGGGGGTCATCCAGCGCCCGAAGTTCGACGAGTACTGCCGGTTGAGCGTGTGGTCAAGCTGGTCCGCGTCGCGCTCCAAGCCCGTGTACTTGTACGTGTTCCCGCTCGACGAGGCAAAGTCTAGCTCCTCGCCAAAGGGCGGAAAGTCGCTGTCGTCCTGGACCGCTCCGCTCGCGTCCGTCACCACCGCCGACGAGCCCAGCTTGTCGCGGCTGGCGCAGACGCTTGCCTTGTAGGGTCTGCGTTCTCGCGAAGCGAGAGGCTCTTGCTTGTGCTCACGCCAACCTGTACCTTATCGCCAAGACGCATGTCTTTCGCGGCTGGGGAAAATTTTAACGCCAATCGGGTCCCACGGCTCACGGCGTGGGCTAAAATCTTTCGGCTCTCCGGGCCTGGGGAAAGGTAGTAGGCAGAAAGCAGCAGGCCGTCAGCAGAAAACGGAGGGCAGCAGGCAGAAATCGAAAAGCAAATACGGAAAAGCGGCGCCCAGGACGCCGCTCCAATCAAGCCCCCCAAAGCGGGTGGCAGACTTTAGCCCATCCCGACTTGCGAGATGGGACAAACATTCGTGACAGACTCCCACGGCTCATGCGGTGGGCTAAAAGGGCCGCCGACCTTGAAACCGGAGGTTCGCGCTACGCCCTCCGGGCCTGGGTTTTAGCGCAGGCCCTTGCGGCCTGCCGTTCTTGTGTTCCAGGAAAAACCGCGGGCCGTAAGGGCCCGCGCTACAAACCTGGCACGCCGTTTGTGCGCGGCCAGTATAGCACCTAAAAAATGAAGCGGGGCCGGCGCAGAAGCGGCACCCTTTGCGATACCTGCGAATCCGTCTGCGCTGGAACCATGAATCGCAAACCTGAAATTTTACATCTGCGCCACGCGCGGGCAGGGAATATTTGACTGGCGGGATGGACAACGTTGCGGGCAGAAAATGAGATGGGGAAATCGCAGGACCTGAAAACCGGGCCTGCGACATCCCGCCTGCTTGATTTGGAAGCGTCATTTCCTGGCAAGAGACTTGGACCATGCCTCGATCTGTTTCTGCGCTTCCTCTTTGGCGACCCCATAGAGTTGCTGGAGTTTTCCGAGCAGAACATCTTTCTTGCCCGCGATCACCTGCAGGTCATTATCGGTCAGTTTCCCCCACCTTTGCCTGGCCTGGCCTTTGTATTGGCCCCACTTTCCTTCAATTTGATCCCAGTTCATAAGTTCGTGCCTCCTTTCCCGGAGTTCCGCTGGCTGGCGCCGGCACGCGCATTGGGCGCCGGCCGGTTCACGAGATGAGACGCCGGTATTCCAACCCCCTGGCTCAGCCAGCGCTCGACTCCTGTGCAGAAATTCCTATCGAGTGGCCGGGGAAGGTCCAGTGGGCGGCCAGCGCCGCGGGCCGGGCGGGAACAGAAATGTTCCACCCACTCTTAATTATACAACCAGGGCCGCGGGGCGCTCTGCGCCGGCGCAAGGCCTCCGGAGCGCGGACCACTATAGCTTAGTATAGTAGGCTACCTAAAGGCCCGAAAACACTCCAAATGGGACGTATGGGACGTTTGGGACGAAAAATTCCAAAAATGGAAGTTATTGATAATACAACATTTATATTGATTTTGGCCGCTGAAATTGTGGTTGCGGCAAAAATGTGTCCCATTCTGACACTGTGTGTAGAAATTACAATTTCCTGGTCGGGTTCAGTTTCTCGAGTGGCCGCGCGCCACCACTTAAGTCAAATCCTGGCCAGCGCCTGGTCGAGATCAGCGATCAGGTCTTCCACATCCTCGATGCCTACGGAGATTCGTACCAGGCCGTCGGTGATGCCCAGTCGCTCGCGCTCTTCAGGCGGCACGCTGGCGTGCGTCATGCTGGCGGGATGCGAGATCAGGGTTTCCACTCCGCCCAGGCTTTCGGCCAGCGAGCAGAGGCGGACCGAGTTGAGCACGGTCCTGGCGTTGGTGATCGAGCCCGTCTCAAACGAGAGCATGCCGCCCGGGCCGTGCATCTGCTTCCTGCCCAGCTCGTACTGTGGATGCGAAGAAAGCCCGGGGTAGTGCACCCGCTGCACCTTGGAATGCCCGGCCAGGAATTCCGCCACGGCCATGCCGTTCTCGCTGTGCTGGCGCATGCGCACGGCCAGGGTCTTGACGCCGCGCAACACCAGCCAGCTATCCATGGGGCCGAGCACCGCGCCAGCGGCGTTCTGCACGAATTTCAGGCGGTCGGCCAGCTCCGGATCGTTCATCACCACCGCGCCGCCCACCCCGTCGCTGTGCCCGTTCAGGTACTTGGTGGTGCTGTGGATGACAATGTCGGCGCCCAGTTCGAGCGGCCGCTGCAGGTAGGGGCTCATGAAGGTATTGTCCACCGCGACGAGCAACTTGTGACGGTGGGCCAGTTCCGAAGCTGCCGCAAGGTCCGTGATTTCCATGATGGGGTTGGTGGGTGTTTCCAGAAACAGCAGGCGGGTGTTTTCGCGGATGGCTTCTTCGACGCTCGCCAGGTTCGTGGTGGCCACGTAAGTGAACTCAAACCCGAAGCCTTTCAGCACGCGTTCAAACAGGCGGAACGTTCCGCCATAAAGATTGCGGCCCGTCACCACGTGGTCGCCGCTTTTCAAAAGGGTCATCACGGCGTTGATGGCCGCCATGCCGGAAGCAAAGGCAAAGCCGAACTCGCCTCCTTCCAGGCGCGCCAGGTTGCGTTCGAGCGCGGCGCGGGTGGGGTTGGACGTGCGGGAATACTCATAGCCCTTGTGCTTGCCGAGTTCGTCCTGCACATACGTGGAGGTCTGGTAGATCGGAACGATGATGGCTCCGGTGGCGGGGTCGTGTTCCTGGCCGATGTGAATAGCGTCCGTGGAGAATCCCATAGTACCTTTCCGGGCGGCTTGCCCACTTTGATGTTGCAGAATTGCTCTCAGCACTGAAACTATCGGACTCTCAAAGCAGTGTCAATCCCAGCCGCCCGGCCCATGGAGAGAAAATGGCACGGGTAAAGCATTCGTGATAAAACTTTTAAAAGGGTTGAAGCATCGAAACATCAAGCCGGGAAGGAGTGGGGACGATGCACAGCATGCTTTGGAAGCAAATCAGGCGGGTCCGGGCCGGGATGATTCTGGCTGCGGTGGTGACGATCTGCACGCCGGTCAGTCTTGCGGCCGCACAGATGACCACGGTGCGCGTGCAGGTGAACGATGCCAAGACGGGCGAGCCCATTTTTCAGGCGCATCTGACGTTGCGGTATCGAGTGCAGGGCGGTTTCATGCGCCACACCAAGATTATTTCTTATACTGCCAAGACCGACAAGAACGGCAGAAGCCAGTTTCCTGTGGTGCCCATGGGAACCATCACGCTGATGGTGACCGCGCCTGATCACAACACTTTCGGGAAAGAGTTCAAAATTTCCAAAGACGAGCAACTGATCAAAGTCGAACTGCAGAAGCCCCATGAGGTCCTGTAGCATTCCGGGTCCATGCCTTTACAGCAAGGGCACTTGGAGAACGGTCACGCAAGAATATTTTCAGGTTGATGACATGCCTCTCAGATTTTTTCCTTCGCATCCGTGAAGCGCCTAAGGGAAGAACCTGAAAGACATCTGGTCTTTGACTGAAATCAGCTCTCTTTGCAGGCTCGACCAGAGGGGTTGGCGCTCCGCTCGGGTAAGAGTGCATCGAGAATTGCTCAAGGTTAGTGCAAAGAGCACAAAGTTATTTATTTGCTGAGCCTTACGCTGTTGAAAAGGACGCTTTTCCACAAGCTTTTCAACAAACCTGTTGAAGATATCCTATCTTCCTCATAAGGCGAGTTTATAGCCGACTCGCATTCGGCCCATAGAGGGCACAGCGGGCGGGCTTGAACCTATTGCCGCCCGTGCTGTGGATGGATGAGTTTCACTGGAGAGGAATGACGCTTCCGTACCACCACTGGAAACCGCTCGATCACTGTTTTTCCGGCGCCTTTGGCGTCCCAGATTCATTGGACGGAGGGTTGGCTTCTTTGAAATAATTCGGGTCCATCCAGATATTCGCCTTGGCCTTCATGTCATCGAGGGTAGCGCGCAGCTTTTGCTGCCGAAGGTTTTCTTCAATTTGAGGTGTCACGGTTTTCAAGTCCGGCTGGTGGCGCGACAGGAGTTGGAACAGGACCACCGCCTGCGCCGTCTCCACGGGCGCGGAGAACTGATTGGGCTGAAGATCAAACGCCACTTTATCCAGAGTGGGAATCATCTCGCCTTTGCGGACGGTTACCGGCTTGGGATTCACCATGACGGTGTTAGGAACGTTAAATTTCTTGGCAACCGCGGCCATGTCGGTCCCGGTCTCGACCGCTTTCTGGATTTCTGCCAGGCGTGTTTTGGCTTCCGCGGCGGAAAGGCCGGGGTCGCCGGCTTTGGCGTCTGCCGCTTTCTTCCTGACCACGAATTCGCGAATTTGCGCCTCTTCGGGAAAATCACTCTTGTGGGCCGTGAAGTAGGTGCTAATTTCATCCGGACTGACCTGGATACCCTCTGCGAGTTTCTGATACTCTTCCTGGGCCAGGATCTGGAGCTTTTCCAGCGCGATTTTCTGCTGAACATCAGGCACAGCGTCCAAGTGCTCGTCGTGGGCCTTCTGTGAAAGGAGAAGCATCATGGCATATTCATCGCCGACGGGCTTTCGGCCCCGCGTTGCGACAGCCTGCCGAACCTGGGGGCTGAGACTGCCGATTAGATAATCGACGTCCGACCGGGTCACCTTAGCGTCCCCCACTTTGAGCACCACCTTTTGTGGTGTGGATTCCGCTGCGGCCGCAGCGCCCTGCGACGCCGCCTTGTCTGCCGGCTTTGCGGCGGGGGAAGTCTGCGCAAAACAGACCAGCGCCGACATCGTGACTGCCAACAGACTGCTCGAAATCAAAAATGCTGTTTTACGGCGAACCATTTCCATGCCAATGACTCCTTAATCAAACCGGCTTACAAGCACAATTAATCTATTTTACCACAGCATGCGGGCCTCCTGCCTGCATTTCAGCATCCCAACCGGGTGTGAAGATTCCCACAGCGGTCCCGTCAGTTTTTGAGAAAGCTGCGGTTGTTACAACATTTTTGCGCAGGCGGAACCGACGGAAGTTGTTTCCGGAATGAAAAGCCGGCGCCCGTAGAGCACCCCTGGCCAAAGGGCGCAGTTTTCGGGTGCGATTCGCCGCAATTTTACGATTGTGGTGCAGGGGGCTGAACCAACTCCAATGCCAGAAGCTCCCTCCTGCCTTCAAAGGGAGCTTCCTGCTTATGGTTGCAGCCGGCGAAGAATCAGAGCGCCCCGCGCGGCAGTTATGGGGCGCTTTGGCTCCCGGGCAGCAGGCCCAGAGACTCCGCTGAAGGGAGCAGCTGCCCGTCGTCGAATCCGTTCCGAATGCCGGAGAATTTTGCGATCAGCCCCTGCCACAAATCGCTGTTGCGCTTGTAGAGTTGCAGCATGTTGGGCATCCAGTCCGGCAGGTTTTCGCTCAGCCAGAGTTCGCGGTACAACTCTGTTAAACGCGTCGTATAGTCGCGCAGGTCCTCCAGCCGCCCGTTGGTTGAACTGATGTCCGAGAGGTCGGAACTGGCCATCCCGTGGTTTTTCCCTTGCTGCTGCATCACCGCGTCTGCGTACCGGTCGGAAATTTCCTGCGCGAACTGATAGCGCATTCCCAGCGCGTCCATCCGCAGCGCGGCAAACTTCATGCTCTCCAGCGAATCGGCATTGCGCCTGGCACGGCTGGCGCTGTTTGCAAAGACGGTATAAGCTTCTTCAGCCGCCCGCCGGATGAGTGACGCGACGGGCAGCAGGCGCTCCACTTCCTTGCGTCCGTCCGGTGAAAAGGGACCCTGCCAGAAAAGCGTGTCGCTTGTGCCGCCGTACTTCATGTCGAAAGTTTCGACAGGCTTGCCCGCCCTCATGATCTCATTCAAGTGGCCCAGGCTCATCAGGGCATCGGCAAAGCGATGGTCGGTGTTGCGATAGAAGGCCCAGTCGTACTTCTGGTTAAATTCCTTCACGTTCGTCTCGCCCGGTTCCCACGCGCAGGCGGCCCCGTAAACAATGGACCACCAGCCCGGCGCGTACATCGTTTCGCCATCGTCGTTCCAGACCGTGATGATGGTGCCGATGGCGCCCGCCTTCTTGCCGTCGGTGAGGAAATGCTCGATGTTGTAGGCCGCTTCCTCATAATCGGGCACGATCACGCTGGTATTGCCCACCCACGGGCATACAAAAATCTTGTTGCCGCGGCCCTCGAACGGCTTCAGCCACTTCATGTAACTCTCATGCGCGCCGTATTCCCAACTTGCGACGATCAGGTTTTTGGGCAAACTGGAAATCATTTCCGGATGCTCGGTGGCAATGTCGCCCCAGAACATTACCTGCTTGTTGTAACTCTCCAGCAGTTTGGCCACGCGAGTCAGGTTGTCCACGTAGACCTTGCCGTAACCCTCTTTCTCCACCAGCTCCTTGCTGCGTCCTTTGCCCAGCTCAAAGGTTTCGTCGCACCCAATGTTGTAAATGGAAGTCGGAAAGACCGGCAGCATCTGTTCGTACATGCCGTTGAGAAAATCGAGCATGTGGGGGTCTTCGACGGCCAGGCTGTGCCCGTGCGGCCGCTCGGCCAGCCCGCTGTATTGCTCGAACCGCAGCACCTTGTGCATGTGCCCGCACGCCTCGGTGGCCGGAACAATTTCCACGTGATACCGCGCGGCATAGGCCACCAGCTCGTTCCAGTCTGAGCGCGAGAGAGTGTCGCTCAGAATGCCCCACAGCGGCTGGCCCTGCAGCCGGAAAGAATCTTCCATATACATGTAGAGCTGGTTCATTTTGAATTGGGCGATGGTGCGGACAATTTTCTTGAGATAACTGAGCTTGGGAACCGGGCCTCGGCTCATGTCCACCTGCGTGCCGCGGTACTGGAGCGCCGGCCAGTCACGCGCCTGGACCGCGAGGATGCGGGCTTCCTGGCCTGAGGGAACCACAAGCTGGCGCAACGTTTGTGCGCCATAAAACAATCCCGCGCCGTCTTTGCCCGCCAGCACGACGGAGTTGGGCTCGACATCCAAAACGTACCCCTGGTCGCCGACGCCATCGGTGCTGAGGTGCCGCGCCGAGAGAAGATTGCGCATGGCCGGCTGGCCGAAGCGCCCCATTAGAATCGCCGGCACACCCTCCGGCGGCTCCGGCAGGGCCACAATAGGAAACACCTGGCCCGTCACGAGCTTCAGTTCCCTCTGCACGCTCTCCGCGGCGAAGCGGTCACTGTGCGCCACGGGCGTGAGCAGAACGATTTCCAGTTTTGCATTCACCTGAAAGGTTTGCGGCCGGGTCTGGAGTTCCCGCGGCTGGGGAATCAGCATCGGTCCTTGGGCGGAAAGCAAAGCAGGGAAGACAGGAATGCAGATGGCGAATGCCAGGAACAAAAGCCATCGGACCGGCCGAGGCCAATGCTGGCTGGATAGGAATGAATTGGGCATGAAGACCTCCTTCAGGTTTGAAAACTCCATTTGCGCCGTCGGCAGATTGCCGGAATGGCTGTAGATGCGGCTGGAGCCTACCCCGACGAAGTCGGTGGCCGCCATCTCGTGCTTCTGGCGGTCCCGCCCCGGCGGGACGCCGGTACGCTTCCTCTGAACGTCTTTTCAGCTTCTGTTCGGATTGACGGACCCGAATAAAAGCCAGCCATGACGGACACGCGGAAGATTGAAGTGTATGGACCCTGCGAACAAGTTGTCAAGCTAGGGTTTGTCACGGGTGGCGCATCCGAATTATGGAATGTGTGCGACACTTTGGCGTGTCAGAGGAATGGCTTTTGGGGGTTGGGCCGTTCAAATCCCCAGATGATTCCTTCAGGGGCTGAAGCCCGCGGGCTGGAGCGGCCTCAAAAACGTCGGAGCTAAAGCTCCGACCTCCTGAGGAAGGAATGGTGGCCACGCCTGACGAGACCAGGGGGTCGGACCTTCAGGTCCGACAGAAGGCAACAGGCTAAGCGAGCGGGCTTCAGCCCCTGAAGAGGCAAGAACTCAAACTGCGCCATCTGAGCCAGGCCAGGCCGGACAGTCTCAAGAAGCAGATTCCTCTCCCGCTTCAGCGGGATCGGAATGACGAGCGCAGTCGTGCCTCACTCGGGCCCCGCCGGAGCGTCTCTGCGGGTTGCGGGATATAATGAATTCTCCAGGCCTAACGAACTCCGGCATCCAAAAACGATATGGACTTCAAGCTTGTTTCCGACTACAGCCCGCGCGGCGATCAGGTGACTGCCATCGAGCAACTGGTGCGCGGCATTGAAGACGGGGCGCAGCACCAGGTGTTGCTTGGCGTCACAGGTTCCGGCAAGACCTTTACCGTCGCCAAGGTGATTGAGGCGATCAACCGCCCGACCCTGATCCTGGCCCACAACAAAACGCTGGCGGCGCAGCTCTACCATGAGTTCAAGGGATTTTTCCCTCGCAACGCCGTGGAATACTTTGTGAGCTACTACGACTATTACCAGCCCGAAGCTTACATCCCTTCCGGCGACGTTTATATCGAAAAAGAAGCCACTATCAACGACGAACTCGACAAGCTGCGGATGAGCGCCACGCGTTCGCTATTCGAGCGTCGCGATTGCCTGATTGTGGCCAGCGTGAGCTGCATTTACGGCATCGGCTCGCCGGAAGCCTACTACGGCATGTTGCTGCTTCTTGAAAAGGGCATGAAGATTGCGCGCCAGGACGTGCTGCGGAAGCTGGTGGAAATTCAGTATGAGCGCAACGACATGGACTTCCGCCGCGGCACCTTCCGCGTGCGTGGCGACGTGATCGAAGTTTACCCGACCTACGAAGACAACGCCTATCGCATTGAGCTTTGGGGTGACGAGGTTGAGTCTCTCTCCCAGATTGATCCGCTGCTGGGGCAGGTGAAAGAGGAACTGGTGCGGCTGCCGGTTTATCCCCGCACGCACTATGTGATGCCTGCTGACCAGCGCGAACGGGCCATCGACGGCATCAAGAGCGAACTCGAGTGGTGGCGCGGAGAGCTGGAAAAGCAAGTGAAGATGGTGGAGGCCCAGCGCATCCACCAGCGGACTATGTTTGACCTGGAAATGATGAAGGAGATGGGCTACTGCCACGGCATCGAGAATTATTCGCGGCACCTTTCAGGCCGCCTGCCCGGCGAACCGCCGCCCACCCTGCTCGATTACCTGCCGCACGATGCGCTGATGTTTATTGATGAGAGCCACCAGACCATTCCGCAGCTTCACGGAATGTTCAAGGGTGACCGCTCGCGCAAGCAGACGCTGGTGGAATACGGTTTCCGGATGCCCTCGGCGCTCGACAACCGGCCGCTGACGTTTGAAGAGTTCGAGCATCGCGCCCGCCAGACCGTTTACGTCTCCGCCACTCCGGGACCTTACGAGCTGACGAAGACGGGCGGGGAAGTGGTGGAGCAGATCATCCGGCCTACGGGGCTGGTGGACCCGGAAATCGAAGTGCGGCCCACGCGCAAGCAGGTGGACGATCTGCTGGATGAAATCCGCAAGCGCGCCGGGGCCAACGAACGCGTGCTGGTGACCACGCTCACCAAACGCATGGCGGAAGACCTGGCGGAATATTACGCTGAGGTCGGCGTCCGGTGCCGCTATCTGCATTCGGAAATCGAGACGCTGGAACGCGTGAAGATTCTTCGAGACCTGCGGCGCGGCGAGTTCGATGTGCTGATCGGCATCAACCTGCTGCGCGAGGGACTGGATCTGCCCGAGGTATCGCTGGTGGCCATTCTGGATGCTGACAAGGAAGGCTATCTGCGCTCGGCCGGAGCGCTGATCCAGACCATGGGACGCGCGGCACGGCACCTGAACGGCAGGGCCATTCTTTACGCGGACCGGATGACGGATTCCATGCTCCAGGCCATTGGCGAAACTGACCGCCGCCGCGCCAAGCAGGTGCAATATAACGAAGAAAATGGCATCACCCCGGAAAGCATCATCAAGCCCGTTGACATGGCCCTGGTGAAAATTGTGGAAGCGGACTACGTGACGGTTTCAACTGAGGCCGACGCGGATGAAGTAACCTCGCAGGACCAACTGGAGGGGATGATCCGGAGCCTGGAAAACCAGATGCGTGAAGCGGCGAAGGAATTTGAATTTGAGAAGGCCGCGCGACTTCGCGACCGGGTGAAAGCACTACGCGAAAAAGAGGCAGGCTTTATTTCCACTTTGGGAGAAGAGACTGGAGGGCAGCCTCAGGAAAATTAAGAGGGACTACCTTCCTGCCTGGTGGACTTGGCCCTGTGGTAGTTGCTCTCAGAACGCCCGGGCGAAATCTTTTTTGCGAGGGGGCGCCAGATCCACTTGCGAATTCCGGCAATGAAAAATACAAGAGTAATTGCGGCATACAGCACGAGAACGAAGAAGATAAATATCCTTGCAACCATGTCCTGCATATGAATGTTCCTTTCTCCTGTTCTTATAGTTGGATGCATTTCAACTGAAATCGTCACCTGAGAAGCCGATGCGATATCCGCTGGCCGAAGGGACCGTGCCGCATTAACGTTATCCTCCCCGGATCGGAGCTCCTGCACAACAAGAGAAGGTTCGCCGTCCTGATGATCAACCGGTTCTTGTGGGGCTATTTCTGCGCGTAGATGGTTTCATCAGGGGTCTGGCCATCCACTCGTGCCTTTTCCCGTCATCGTCAATCTGCGGTTTCAGCATAACTGCGGAAGGGCCGCGCCGGGGTTAAGCTGGTAGAATTCAGAGCGTTGATCAGGATGGAATTCAGGGGTGTGATCCATGCGGAAGCGGCGGGAAATGACGGTAGCAATTGTGGGACCAGGCAGACTTGGCCAGGCGATGGGCAGGTTGCTTCTCGCCGTCGGCGAGCCGGTCCGGTTTGTTGCGGCCCGGCAACTTTCACGCGCCAAAAAGGCTGCTCAATTCATCGGCGGCGGCATGGCGCTTACGCTGAAGGATCGCCGGCTGGCCGAATCCGATGTCATCCTGATGACCACTTCAGACGGCGCGATCGGTCCCGTCGCCCGCCGGCTTGCGAAGTACCGCAAAGAATGGTCGGGACGGATTGTTCTCCACACCTGCGGCTCGCTGCCCGCATCCCTCCTTGAGGCATTCAAGCAGCGAGGCGCCGCGGTCGGGTCGCTTCACCCCTACCAGACCATTCCCAATCCGCACGCCGGGGTTCGAAACCTGGCGGGCTGTTACTGGGCCGTGGAGGGAGACAGGCGGGCGGTCGCGCTGGCCCGACGATGGGTAAAGTTGCTTGACGGAAGAGCGTTCGCGATTGCGCCCGAATTCAAGCCTCTCTACCACTTGAGCGCGTTCCTCGTTTGCCCGACGGTGGTGGCGCTGATGGATTGTTCTGAGCGGCTTTTGCGCGAGGCGGGCGTGCCGAAGAAGCTGATCCGTCCCATGCTGGGAAGGTTCGTTTCAGACACCGTGAACAACTTTGCTGAGTTCGGCGGCCGGAAGTCATTGACCGGGCCGGCAGTGCGCGGCGACTGGGCGACCCTTCAGCGGCATATTGCCCAGCTTCAGCGTTTCGCGCCGGAAGTCATTCCGGCCTATGTTGAGCTGGTGGATTTAATGCTCCTCGTTGCAAGTGGTTCTTCCAGCGGCGGGAAAAAGGCTGGCAGCGCCAAAAAATTTGCGGGCAAACCACCACAGGCAATCGGGCGCCGCGGAAAATGAAAAGGGCGGGGAGCAGATCCCCGCCCTTCTTTAACTTGCGGTCAACTTACAACGGTTGATGGTCGTGGTTTAGTACATGCCGCCCATTCCACCGCCGCCTCCCGGAGGCATAGCCGGAGCTTTGTCTTCCTTCTCCGGAATTTCGCTGACCAGCGCCTCGGTTGTAAGCAGCAGTGAGGCGATGGAAGCCGCATTCTGGAGAGCGGTGCGGGTGACCTTGGTGGGGTCGATGACGCCGGCCTCGACCAGATCGCCGTAGGTTTCGGTCTGGGCGTTGAAACCGTAGTTGGGGTTGGAATTGGCTCTCACCTTTTCTACCACCACGGCTCCTTCCCATCCCGCGTTGGAAGCGATCATGCGCAGCGGCTCTTCGAGCGCCCGCTTCACGATGTTGATGCCGATCTGCTCGTCTTCGTCGGCCTTGAGCTTTTCAAGTGCGTGGATGCTGCGTGCCAGCGCCACACCGCCGCCCGGAACAATGCCTTCTTCGACGGCAGCCTTGGTGGCGTGCATGGCGTCTTCAACGCGAGCTTTCTTTTCCTTCATCTCGGTTTCAGTTGCCGCGCCGACCTTGATCTGTGCAACGCCGCCCACCAGCTTTGCCAGGCGCTCCTGCAGTTTCTCGCGGTCGTAGTCGGAAGTGGTTTCTTCAATCTGCGCCCGAATCTGCTTCACGCGGCCTTCGATGGCTGCGCTCTTGCCGGAGCCCTCGACGATGGTGGTGTTGTCCTTGTCAATGGTGACCTTGCGGGCCTTGCCCAGGTCTTCCAGTTTCACGTTCTCGAGCTTGATGCCCAGGTCTTCTGTGATGGCCTTGCCGCCGGTGAGGGTGGCGATGTCTTCCAGCATGGCCTTGCGGCGATCTCCGAAGCCCGGCGCCTTCACCGCGCAGCACTGCAGGGTCCCGCGCAGCTTGTTGACCACCAGCGTGGCCAGCGCTTCGCCTTCAACTTCCTCGGCGACGATCACCAGAGGCTTGCCCGATTTGGCAATCTGCTCCAGCAGAGGAAGCAGGTCCTTCATCGAGCTGATTTTCTTTTCGTGGATGAGGATGAGCGGATTCTCAAGAACAACTTCCATCCGCTCGGGGTCGGTGACGAAATAGGGCGACAGGTAGCCGCGGTCAAACTGCATGCCCTCGACGACTTCCAGTTCCGTTTCCATCGTCCTGGACTCTTCCACGGTGATCACGCCGTCCTTGCCGACTTTCTTCATGGCCTCGGCAATGATGCTGCCGATGGTGAAGTCATTGTTGGCCGAAACCGCGCCTACCTGGGCGATCATGGAGCCCTCAACCGGCTTCGAGAGCTTCTCGAGGTCACCCTGAATGTGCTTCTTGGAACCGTTCTTCTGGGTTTCGTCGTAGCCGCAAATCGTGCGGACGGCGGTTTCAATTCCGCGCTTGATAGCCATCGGATTGGCCCCGGCCGCCACGTTCTTCACCCCTTCGCGAAAGATGGCCTGCGCCAGAACCGTCGCCGTCGTGGTGCCGTCGCCGGCCACGTCGGACGTCTTGGATGCCACTTCGCGCACCATCTGTGCCCCCATGTTTTCCACGGAGTCCGGCAGTTCGATCTCTTTCGCCACGGTCACACCGTCCTTGGTGATGGTCGGGGAACCGAATTTCTTGTCGAGAACCACGTTGCGCCCTTTAGGGCCCAGCGTTACCTTTACAACGTCCGCCAGTTTATTGACGCCACGGAGAATCGCCTGGCGGCTTTCCGCTCCATGTATAATCTGCTTTGCATTTGCCATCTCTAAAATTCCTCCAAGTTTTGCATCCGCCCGGCGCTTCAGCCCCGTTGGCGGAGTCTTAAAGTTCCCAGCCTTCAGTTCACGCAACAGGTGCGTGCTTACTTCTTGCCCGCTGCAGCCTTTGCCTTATCAAGGACGCCCAGGATCTCGTCCTCACGCAGGATCAGGTATTCCTGCTCCTCGATTTTGATATCGTTGCCGGAATATTTCCCGAACAGGATGTGGTCGCCCACCTTTACGTCGAGCGGAATCACTTTGCCGTCGTCGGTTTTCTTTCCATTACCGACGGCAACAACTTCACCTTCCTGCGGCTTTTCTTTTGCCGAGTCAGGAATAATGATTCCACCTTTCACAGTTTCTTTCTCTTCAACACGTTTGATTAGAATTCGATCGTGCAACGGCCTTAACTTCATTGTGTGCTATCTCCTTTCCGTATTTGCCTTTATCACGGGCAATCAGCATCTGCCAAGCTCAGGCTCCCAATCCTCCCCGTAACGGTTTCGGGGGATGACCTGTGCCCGTTTCATCTATCTATTGAAAATAGAAGACTTGAATAAATAATTGCCTGGAATCTTTATAATTAGCACTCTTAAGCCAAGAGTGCTAATTTATACCCTTGCGCTATTTCTGTCAAGCCCTCCATCAGCGTGATCTCTGTCTTGGAGCATCCAAAAGAGAAGGCTATAATGGCCGTTTGAGGGAGGGAATATACCGATTGTTATTTCCTGTATGGTTCCGTCGTAAATACTTGATTTCGTCTCTTCGTGAGATTTGCCGTGGAAGAAGGCTTGCTCCTTTTCTGCTGGCAGCCCTGGCTGCTGTAGGTCTTCCTTCCTCTGGTCGAACTCAGCCCCTTGCCGGGCCCTTTCCGGCGTCTCAAGCGGTCATGGCAGCGGCCTCTCAGGCGGGGACGGGACTGGAAAAGGGGGCGGCTTCAAACCTACCCGGCAAGTCTCCGATCCAGGCGGCCATTGGCAATATTGATTCGCAAAACCTTCAGGCGCTGGCCAGAGCGCTTGGCATGACTCCTGCGCAAATCGGCCAGCAGGCTTTTGAAGATTCCGATGTTGGCATGGAGACCGTCGGCGGCCTTGGCGATGGCGGGGCTCCCAACGTGGCTGTGAAATGGCGCCCGGCGGGACAGGGCCAAAATGTGGGAGAGGAGGACGAGTCCAAGCTCTACCTTCTTTCCTGGAACGGCAAGGGCTGGCACGCGTCCTACCTGATGGCCTCACCTGACGCTCTTATACTGGAGGTGTTGCCGGTGGGGGGAGGTACGGCCTCTCTGTTTGCCGGGGTTGTCTGCCGG
>JAJYJL010000046.1 GCA_021789565.1 Acidobacteriota bacterium | reverse complement strand
CTGGGATGGAAATCGCCTCAAAGGCCAAGCCGCAGGTAATCGTGAATCTGGATGCGGATGTCGAGATCGTCGCCGACCATTTCGAGTATCTGCTTTCGAGGTCGCTTGAAGCAGAAACCCTTGGTGTATGGGGTCCGGCATTTCGCGAGGGCGACATGCAGTACGATTATCGATTCTCGAACATCGAAAATGTCTGGGGCGGATGCCAGATGTTTCGGAGCGAGTGCTTTCAATCGATAGGTGGCTATCGGCCGATGAAGGGTGGAGGAATCGATCATTTGGCCGTGGTGATGGCGCGCATGCATGGATGGAAGACCAGAACATTTCCTGAGCGTGTCTGCAATCATCTTCGCGTGATGGGCACTGCGCAACGCGGTAAGGTGCAGGCACGATTTAAGATGGGGATGAAGGATCATTCACTTGGCAACCACCCCCTTTGGGAGGTCTCTCGGGTTGCATACCAAATGACCAAAGCGCCTCTTCTGGTCGGTGGCGCAGCGCTTGGCGCCGGGTATTTGTGGTCGGCGCTGAGCCGTGGCAAGTCCCAACTCGATCCATCGGTTCGAAAGTTTATTCACAAGGAACAGATGAGCCGGCTCAAGCGTGCCCTGCCAGGCGGAAGGATCTTGTGGCAAGAGATCCACGAATGAAACTGCAACGGGCAACTGCGACAACGTTACAAGATTCTTGCAGCAGGACACTGATCGACGATCGAGATGACTGGATCCATTCCCCATATTGGCGTGTGCATCTGCACTTTCAAGCGGCCAGCCCTGCTTGAGCGACTGCTGGATGCGCTAGGTTGTCAGGAGACCAACGGCAAGTTCACATTCTCGGTGGTGGTTGTAGACAACGATGCAGCGGGAAGCGCCAGAGAGGTTGTGGAAGCCAGCAGGCAGCGCGCTCTCATCGCGATTGCGTATCAATTAGAGCCGCGACAGAACATTGCGCTGGCGCGCAACCGGGCTCTGTCGGCATCGGAGGGATCTTTTCACGCATTCATCGATGACGATGAGTGTCCGCCGCCGAAATGGCTTCTTACGCTGTGGAGCGCACTCACGCGATTTGACGCGGCGGGTGTGCTTGGGCCTGTGGATCCTGAGTTCGAGAGTGGCGCTCCAGAATGGGTAAAGCGCGGAGGCTTCTTCGATCGCCCCACGCATCCGACGGGCATGAAGCTGGAGTGGCGTCAATGCCGGACCGGAAACGTGCTCTTCCGGAGTTCAATCCTTGATGGGCTGGACGAACCCTTCAATCCGGCCTGCTTGTCCGGTGAGGATCAAGACTTTTTCCGCCGTTGCATCGAGCGAGGCTTTGAGTTCGTATGGTGTCATGAAGCTGGCGTTCACGAATTTGTGCCACAGAGCCGATGGAAGCGCGGCTTCCTTGTCCGACGCGCTCTTTTTCGCGGGATCTTTGCACAGCGCAATCATGGTTTGCAGCCGCTACGGCTGGCTCAGGCTGTTGTATCCACTCCAATCTATCTGCTGCTTTTGCCCTTTGCGCTGATCCGTGGCGAAACGCAGTTTATGATCTGTCTTTTCAAGCTTTCTTATCATGCGGGGCGGCTCCTCGGATTGCTGCATATAAATCCGATACGCCAGCCTTATGTTTCGAGTTAGGTTGATCCTGGCTCAATCAAGTTGCGGAGAGGTCGCCGTTGGCTAAGGCAGCGGCCAGTTTACTGGTCGTGATGGGTTCGCTCATCCGGAGGTTCAAATCCTACCCCTCTCCGCCAATCAACTTTGATCAGAATTTGGGAATCGTTCAGTGGAAATTTGCGGTCAATCAATAAAGACGCGCGGCCGCTTCGTGAAGGTCGCCCGTCTTGATGCGGACATGTTTCAATTTCTGGATCAGCCGGCAGAGCAGATTGATGCCGGTCTGGCAAAACTGAAGGGAAGAGCCGACCTCTTCACCTTCCTCCAGCGGCTACCGGAGACGAAGCCGCTCTATCCGTATGCGATGGAGTGGGACAACTTCGCCGGGCTGGAGATCAGCACGTTCGAAAACTGGTGGACCAAGCAGATTGGATTCAAAGCCAGGAATAAAGCCAAGCAGGCGGAGAAAAAGGGAGTTGTGCTACGCGAGGTCGACCTTTCTCGCGAACTTGTTGAGGGCATCTGGTCCATCTACAACGAGACACCCATCAGGCAGGGGCGGCGCTTCCCGCACTTCGGAAAAAGTTTGGAAACCGTGTATCGGGAAGAAGCGACGTATCTCGACAGCAGCGTATTTGTCGGCGCATATTTCGATGCGCGACTGATTGGATTCATCAAGCTTGTCTTCGATCAAACGCGGACGCAGGCAGGGCTGATGAATATTGTTTCTCTGGTGAGCCAGAGGGACAAGGCTCCAACGAATGCTCTGGTTGCAGCCGCCGTTCGGAGCTGCGCAGACCGTGGCGTCCGGTATCTCACCTACTCGCGATTCGCTTACGGCAAGAAGCAGACCGATAGCTTGAGCGATTTCAAGGAACGAAATGCCTTTAAACGGATCGATGTGCCGCGTTACTACATTCCGTTAACCGCAAAAGGCAGGATTGCGCTGAAGTACGGCCTGCACCGTCCCGTGTCCGAGCAGGTTCCTGAAGCAGTCGCCAGCCGTTTGCGCGATCTGCGCGAAGCTTGGTACCGGCGCAAATACTCAACCGCGTATGAGGTGTCCTAGGAGTTTATGCCGGGCCTGGTAGGAATCATCACAACGCGGCCGCGAGAGTGGGCCGCCAGTCAACTGCGCACCATGCATTCGAAGATGCTGCACGATCCCACTTACACCGCGGGATCGTGGGAACATCCTGCTTCCGGTGTTTACGTTGCGTGGACTGCACGCAAGGGATCCTTTGCCGCACACATGCCCTTGCAGCAGCCGGATAAAGGCGATGTTCTCTTTTTCGCCGGCGAGGAGTTCTCAGGCCCGCTTCCTCTTGTCGGAAGGCCCAACGACAACGGTGCAGCCGAAACCCTGAGGCCAACGTATCTGCTTCAGCGCACTGCCGCAGACCCCGCTTTTCCGCGCAGTCTGAATGGACGTTTTCATGGCCTTCTTATCGACACCCTGAAGGGAAGTGCGAAGCTCTTCAACGACAGGTTTGGGATGGATCGGCTCTATGTGCACGAAGGCGCCGATGCCATCTATTTTTCGGCTGAGGCGAAAGCGTTGCTGGCTGTTGTGGCTGAGACGCGCCGGCCCGACATGCGCAGCCTGGGGGAGTTCGTCACCTGCGGCTGCGTCCTTGAGAACAGATCATTGTTTCAGGGTATCCATGTTCTGCCGAATGGCTCGGCGTGGGAGTTCGCAGCCGGGAAGCTGGTCGCGAAAGGCACCTACTTTGAACCGCGCGAATGGGAGGAGTTGGGGAGCCTTGATTCCGACTCGTACTACGAGCGTCTCAGGGACGTATTTGCCAGACAGTTGCCTCGCTACTTTGAAGGGCCTGGGAAGGTTGCCATCTCCCTGACGGGCGGGCTCGACACGCGAATGATCATGGCATGGGCCGGCTTGCCCGAGCAGACCCTGCCCACTTACACATTTGGCGGGCCGTTCAGAGAATGTCATGATGTCCGTATCGCGCGTAAGATCGCAGAGGTCGCTCACCAGCAGTATCAAGTGATTCCGGTCGGCGATGAGTATTTATCAAAGTTTGGGCAGTATGCCGAGCGTGCCGTTTATTTGACTGATGGATGCGTGGCGGTAACACGCGGCGCAGATCTCTATGCCAATGAACTGGCAGCACAGATTGCGCCCATACGGTTGACGGGAAATTATGGAAGCGAAATCCTGAGGCGACTGAGAGCCTTCAAAGCCGGTACGCCGAGCACGGGATTGTTCACTCAGGAGTTCATGGCGCATGTGGTGCAGGCGCACCAGACCTATCAGAAGATCTCCAGCGGACATGCAGTCTCCTTTACTGCGTTTCGCCAGGCGCCCTGGTATCAGTACAGCTTGCTTGCGCTGGAGCAAACTCAGGTCTCCGTCCGCTCCCCCTTTCTGGACAACGAGGTGGTAGAAGTTGCATTCCAGGCACCTGATTCCAGGATTGTGAAAAAAGACATCTTTGAGGACAGCGATCACTGCACGCGACTCATTGCGGATGGGGACAGTCGCTACTCTCAGATCCCAACGGACCGTGGCCTCGGAGGGCAACGAGGCGTGCGTGGAGCGATGCTTCGCGCAATGCGTGAATTTAGCTTCAAGGCCGAATATAGTTACGATTATGGAATGCCTCAGTGGCTTGCTAGGACAGACCACCTCTTTTCGCGACTCCACCTTGAGCGTGCCATTCTAGGCAGGCATAAGTTCACTCATTTTCGTGTCTGGTATCGCGACAGACTGGCTGCTTACGTGAGGGACATGCTCCTGGATCCTCGCAGTCTTTCCCGGCCGTATCTGGAGCCCCGTGTCGTAGAGTCCATGGTGACTTCGCATTTGAAAGGGACGGGAAATTTCACCACGGAAATCACACGACTTCTAACGCTTGAGTTGCAGCATCGTCTCTTTTTTGACGCCTCGTAACCTGACACTCCCCCGCAGCACGCATAAGGTTCGGATTCCTCGATGGGACATATCGCATTAGGCATGTCGTTGTTCTTCAGTGCCTGGCTGCTGGTAAAAGACAGCGGCAGGCGCAAGGGCGTCAGCCTGGCGGTATGGGTGCCAACTCTGCTCCTGATGATCTTGAGTTCGCGTCATCCAACGCAATGGATTACAGGGGGAATCGTCACCGTTTCGGAGATGGGAAATGAAGCGGGTGGCAGTGCTCTGGATGCCGGCTTCTTCTTCATTACAATTTCCGCATCGTTTGTAATCGCAACTTATCGCGGCATGAAATGGACGCGCATTTTCACTGCGAATCCCGTTCTCATGGCCTTTTATGTATATTTCCTGATGAGCGTTATCTGGTCGGGAGACCCTTCTGGATCAATCAAAAGGCTCGCCAAGGACTTTGGGCTGATCTTTGTAGCGGGCGCTATTTTTTCAGAGCGGGCGCCGCTGGAAGCGGCAAGAGCAGTGTACTTCCGATGCGCCGCGGTCCTGCTTCCTCTGTCGATCGTCTTCATTAAATACTTCCCCGACTATGGGCGCGCTTACACCGTGACTGGAGACATGATGTTCACGGGAGTGACCACGCAAAAAAATTCTCTAGGGGAGATCGTCCTGCTTTTTAGCGTCTTCCTTGTGTGGGACTGCATGGAAGTTCGGCAGGGAAGAAAGCTGGGGAAATGGATCATTGCGACGTGGGACCGCCTCATCCTGCTCGCCATCGCGCTCAGATTGCTGCAACTGTCGCAAAGCAAAACAGCGCTGCTCGGCGTCATCATCGGTGTCTTCCTCATCATGAGAGGCAAGTGGCTGGCAACAAAGTTTTTCAATCGCTGTGTTCTTGCTGGAGCATTGGCACTTCCATTTCTCGTCTTCTTCTCGCAGCAGTTCAGCTCAGTGATCGCGCCTGTTGTGAAGGCGCTTGGGCGCAATATGACCTTCACCGGACGCACGGACATCTGGCAAAACATCACGGCCAGCACCGTCAATCCGCTGATTGGGGCTGGATTCTGGAACTTCTGGGGCGGGCCCGGCGGTTATGCGATCAGTCTGGCCATGCAGACCGTCGTTCCGAATGCGCATTGCGGATATGTTGACATTTATCTTGATGGCGGCATCCTTGGTCTTTTGCTGATGTTTGCGGTACTCGTCACCTATGGCCAATCGATGATCCAGAGGATCAGTCAGACGCCTGTCACTTTTCTTTATCCGCGTGTTGAGTTCGCCGTTCTCATCATCGCCATTATCTACAATCTTTCTGAATCGACTTTTGCGCGCATTGGACCAATCTGGTTCACTGCGATCCTGATGCTGGTCAATTTTCCCGGCAGAGTCAAGGTCGCCAATGCTGACAAGAAGTCGCTTACGCCACGACCTTTCCAACAAACGACCTCGCGCATTCATCAGGTTGTGTAGCGCAGGCTTTAGAGCGATGTATCGTGGGCTCCATGGCATGAGTCAGGTCCTGGAGACCGTCATTGATTGAATTCCGATGCGAGTTACTTCTTCCCAGAGCGTTGCTCAGAGTGTCACTTTCCGCCCGAAGCAACGGGTCGAGGGATTGGTATCCCCTCCCATTGCGCGCTATGTTCTGGCAGTAAGTCTGCTGCTGAACATTTTGATTGTCTTTGTCCTCATCCCCTCGCTGAGCCATAAGATTTCTCCCGACTACAATCAGGGGCGATTTACCGACGGCTACGATCTGATTGCCGCCAATCTTGCAGATGGGCACGGCTATCGGTTCTACCCCGACACTGCTCCTACCATGATGCGAGAGCCCGGCTATCCCCTCCTGCTTGCCGGCATCTATGTGGTCTTCGGGCAGAGCTTTTTCGTGGTGAAGTGCGCCAACCTGCTCTTTGCGATACTGACCGCGCTTTTGATCCGGTCATTGACAAGCCTCGTGGTTCGTCCGCCCCGCGATATGGGAGTGTTCACCGGAGACCTCGCAGCCAGCCTATTCTTGATTCATCCGGGAATTCTGATTGCCGAGAGCCGAGGTGGTGTTGAAGTCCTGTTCGCGTTGCTGCTTGCACTTTTCGTCTTCCTTCTTATGAAGGCCTACACAAGCGGAAGCCTGCTGCAATTCGGGACCGCAGGGATGATTCTCGGACTGACCGTCCTGGTTCGCAGCACGCCGCTGCTGGTTCCTGTGTTCCTTTTGCCCTTCTGGCCGCGGCTTCAACGACAAGGACGCTCGATGGCGCAAGTCCTGATGCGGGTTTCGGCACTCGTCCTCCCAATGCTTTTAGTTCTGCTGCCGTGGACCATCCGCAACTATCGCCTCACGCATCAGGTGGTACCAACAGCCAGTGTTCTTGGAGTCTCTGCACAGGCGGGTCAGTACATCAACGCAGAACTCTGGTCTGGTCGACCTGTCTGGCTCCTGGATCGAGAGGCATCTCGCATACGCGACCATATCGCAGAGCAGTTGGGGTATCAATTCGAAGATGGCGCCAACGGCTACTATCAGACGTTCTATGACCCGCAGAATGAGTTGAGATTTTCGCGCTACCTGTTTCAGGCGGTGAAAGCGCGTTACCGGCAGGACCCGCTTCTGCTTCTGCGCTGCATCTTGCAAAATGCATTCAATTTCTGGTTCGGCGGCAGGACGTGGTTCGCGACGATCGCAAATGTCTTCGTTCAATTGCCGTATTTATTCTTTGCCTTGATCGGCATAGGGTCGTTGAAGCGTCGCGGATATCTGGTCAACAGTCTTCCATCCCTGGTTTTGATCGGTGCAGTCTTTCTGGTGCATCTTCCGATTCTTGCGCAAGCCCGATACAGCATTCCCTTTATACCCCTGATTGCGATCCTGTGCGTGGCGGGGCTCACGGGCAGACGGTGGGCAGTTGATGCGGCTTCGTCGTCTCTTCCGGCGTGAAGTGGAAGAGATCATCTCGATCGCGCACCGCCGCATGAACAGGCTCGTCAAAGTTGAAGCGACTGAAACGGAAGTGGTAGGAAGTACATTCCTGCGAAACAAAGAATAGGTCAATGCTCTTCAATTCCCTCGAATTCGCAGTGTTCTTTCCGGTCGTCGTGGCCGCCTTCTTTATGATTCCACGGAGCATGAAAGTCCCGTGGCTGCTCCTGGCGAGCTGCGTTTTTTACATGGCTTTCATTCCCAGCTACATCTTCATTTTGTTTATCACCATCATGATCGATTATCTGGCTGGGATGGGAATTGAGAAGGTGGATGCAAAGTACCGCAAGCCGCTTCTGTTCGTGAGTATCACTTCCACCTGCTTCGTCCTGCTTGTCTTCAAATACCTCTACTTCGCAATTAACAGCGTGGTGTCTGTCTACAGTCTCTTTGGCGTCCACTTGAGTCCTCCGGCATGGAACATCATTTTGCCGATAGGGCTGTCGTTTCACACGTTCCAGAGCCTGAGCTATGTGATCGAGGTCTATCGCGGAAAACAAAGGGCTGAGAAGAATCTGGTTGTCTATGCAACCTACGTGATGTTCTTCCCGCAGCTTGTGGCGGGCCCCATTGAGCGACCTCAAAATCTTTTGCACCAGTTTCGCGAGCATCATGCATTCAGCTACGACAATGTGACGCAGGGCCTGAAGAGGATGGCCTATGGCTTCTTCAAGAAAGTGGTCATCGCGGACCGGCTTGCACTCTATGTCAATGATGTTTATAAGAGTCCGAAGAGCGCCAACGGCGCGCAATTGACGATCGCCACGGTATTCTTCGCGTATCAGATCTACTGCGACTTCTCAGGCTATTCAGACATTGCGATTGGCGCCGCCCGGGTCATGGGATTCCACCTCATGGAGAATTTCGACAGCCCCTATCATTCACTGTCGATCGGCGAGTTCTGGCATCGCTGGCATATTTCTCTTTCGACATGGTTCAAGGACTATTTGTATATTCCCCTGGGAGGAAATCGAGTCGGACGCTCGCGGCATGTTCTCAATCTAATGATCACTTTTGCTGTGAGTGGATTGTGGCACGGGGCAAATTGGACGTACGTCATCTGGGGAACGCTCAATGGAGCCTATCTTGTGTCTGGCCAGCTTTCGCAACCTTATCGCGATCGGATGATGGCGGCATGCGGGCTTGCTCGCGGCACGATTGTGCGCAGGTCAATTCAGCTTGGAACAACCTTTGTGCTGACTTGCTTCGCATGGATCTTCTTCCGGGCAAAGTCATTCACGGATGCAATTTATATCCTGTCCCACCTGACTGTTCGTTGGGATCTGCACCATATCGCAACGGAGCAGTTTTATATGAGGCAGTTCCCAGTGGCTGTAGGTTCTATCCTGCTTCTGGAACTCGCTGAGATTCTGAAGGGAAGACAACTGGATCTGGCTGAGGTCATTCAGCGGTCCATGCCCCTGCGATGGGCCGTCTATGCTTCATTAATTGTCGTGATCATCCTCTTTGGCGTTTATCGGAGCACGCAGTTCATCTACTTCCAGTTCTAGTCAAAGGTTTGCTGAATCGAGTCCTCGGAGCGCAAGCCAGTCAAGAAATCACATGAGCATGACAAGCCAAATCGATGGCCTCAAGAACGCATCAGATGCCCGTGCGGTCCCGGTGGAGACCGCAGCTGGAGCCCAGGATGCGTGGCCGGCCGTGCTCCGGCTTCTTTGCTTCGCCGGAATCCTCGCGGGCATCTGCTACATGCTCAATGGCCTCGTGTCCAAGGGATTAAGGATGGTGAGAACGGATGAGATCGGAGCCTGGAATCAACAGATGCAGGGCCGTGTCAATGCGGACATCATCATCTCAGGATCATCGCGAGCGACCTATCATTTTGACCCGAGGATCATCGCGCAAACAAGCGGGTTAAGGGCCTTCAATATTGGAAAGGTGGGGTCGCAGACCGACGTCGAATTAGGCGTTCTTCGAGCCTATCTGGAGCATAATCGAAAGCCGAAGCTTGTTGTCCAGAGCCTGGATGCATTCACTTTCATTACGACCCAAGAAGTGTATCAACCGGCCATGTATGTACCCTATCTCGACGATCCAGTTGTCTTAAAGATGATGCAAATGGCCGACCCGAGTCTCGTCAAAGGACGATTCATTCCGCTCTACGACTACACAGTTGAGGATATGAACTTCACATGGTGGGTCGGAGTACGAGGCTTGGCCGGCATCAATCCAAGACAGACCTATTATGGCGGCTTCATGCCGCGCGATCGCTCGTGGACGAATGACTTTGCACAATTCCGCGCGGGGAATCCTCACGGCGTCTCGTTCGCAATCGAGCCGAGAGGGATCAAGGTACTCGAAGACCTGATTCTGCTTTGCAAACAGAATGGAATCCAGCTTGTCTTTGTCTACTCTCCTGAGTATGCACCCATGCAGAGGATGACCAATGATCGCTCTCAGATCTTTGCGGAGTTCAAGAAGCTCTCCGAGCAGTATGGGATTCCCTTCTGGGATTACAGCAATTGGGAGTACGCCAACGATACAGATATGTTCTATAACTCTCAGCACCTGAATGCACGCGGGGCAGAGATGTTCTCCTCACAGTTTGCGCAGCAATTGACGCGTTATATGGCCCAGCTTGGATGGGCAGTCGGTAACAAGAAAGCGGCTCCGGAACAAGCAGCAACCCTGGCTGAGAACGGACGTTCCCAACATGCTGACTAGGATCGAGAGATATGTTGCCAGGAATCTTGCCAAAGGACTCTATCGCAGGCTGATCGATTTGCGGCTCACGCGCCCCATCGTCTCGTTTACGTTTGATGACTTTCCCAGGACGGCTTTGCAAAGAGGCGGTGCCATCCTGCAAGACTATGGCGCGCGAGGGACCTACTACGTCTCGATGGGCCTCGTCGGAAAGGACTCGGCGTCAGGACCCATCTGCTCGTTGGATGAGATTCAGAAGCTCGCGGAGGATGGCCACGAGTTAGGCTGCCATACCTACTCCCATTGCCATTCCTGGAACACGCCGCCCGCTCGCTTCGAGGAAGCGATTGAGAAGAATCAGGCCGCACTCCAGGAGATTCTTCCGCATTACCGATTGGAGACTCTGTCATACCCCATCAGCGAGCCAAGACCCGATACCAAGCGGAGAGCGGGAAGGCATTTTCGGGCATGCAGGGCGGGTGGGCAGACGTTCAATCAAGGGCGCACAGATCTGAATCAGCTCTCTGCGTACTTTCTGGAGCAATCGTGCGAGAATCTTGGAACTGTCAACGCCCTCATCGCCAAGTGCCAGCAAGCGTGTGGGTGGCTGATCCTGGCAACCCACGACGTCCAGGAGAAGCCAAGCCCGTACGGTTGTTCGCCGCGATTCTTCCAGGATGTTGTCAAGTCCGTTGTCGAATCAGGCGCCCAGGTTCTGCCCGTGGCGGCAGCTCTAACCGTGATTCAAGACAAAGCTGCGGCAGCCCATTGATGTCGCTGCGCAAGCAGAGTGCTCAAACGTACATTCCTGCTATTGAATGAGCGTATTCGTCAGATTTGTGGGCGAAGGCGGAATGAGTCCGTTCGAAACTGCAGGGTAGCAACTTGACGAGCTGAATGTCAGCGCACTTCCTGAGCCATCCGGCGGACCCGCCATCTGGGTCAGATAACAAGCCATCGCGGGAATTGCGTTCACGTGGCCACCCCACTGAGAAGAATTCAGAGCCGGGCCGGGCGCGCATTGGGCAGTGGTCAACGCTGGCACACCGGCGAACTGCCCGGGAGTGTTCAGGGTTCCGGAGCACACGCCAAGATTGCCGCCCGTTACGTCAGGTCCCATTGCCGGAAAGGGAATCGTTGACGGCCACCATTGTGGCCTCGAGGTCAGATACAACGAAGGGGGACAACCAGCGCTACTGGTGCAGGTCGTCGTCGGGACCGGATTCCCCAACTGGGATAAGCCCGAAGGCACAAAGCTGGTATCCCATCGGGTCGCTGCGCTTACAACGTCGTAATTGCCCCAACGGAACATCGTTGTTCCGACCAGGGGATCGGGTGGAACAACATTGGTCGTGCCTGTCACTCCGTTGCCTACAACCCACGCGGTTGTGTTCACAATGTATCCGGCGCTATTGATTGACTGGAAGGTATTGGTGAAGCCGGGCGTCCCAAGAATGTTTCCGATGTAGTTGGCGTAACGGTTGTAGGCAATGTCGATCACTGCGGAAGTGCTGACGTCTTTCGCTGAGTAAGTGCCACATTGCTGATTCGCGCAGGATTCAAAGCCCGTAAAGAGATTTCGGTAGAAGGTTTCCATCAGATGCGTGCCGTGAATCTGGTCCTCAAACATTTGGTTGGCGACGTTGCCTTCATAGAGCTCATAGTCGTCGCCGGTCGAATGCTCCCACAGACCGCCAAAGAGGAAATCATCCCCGGTGTAGTTGTTGATGGTGAAGTTGTAGGCAATTACCGTCCCGTTGGATGGGCCCTCGGCAAGGAATGCAGGCCGCACGGCTTCAATGATGTTGTTCTGCATCAGGTTATTGGAGCCGTTGTGCTTGATTCCTGTGGGGTCGGCATAGCGCAGATGCTGACCTGCGTCGAAGACGTAGTTGTTCTCAATCTGATTATGGATATCCTGACTCAGCCAGATGCCGATGTTGTACGAATGGAGAACGGCAACTCCAGTGGCCCAGCAATACGAGCAGTTGTTGAACGAGACACCGGCTGTGTCCGCCGTCCCAGAGCCATCGACAGAGAAGTTCCGGAAGCCAACGTGCGTTGCAGGTTGCACAAGCCATGCCTGCGGAGTTTGACTGGCGGACCAATTGGGATGTTGCAGAGCGGGCGTGACCGTGACGGTCGTGGGACCCTTGCCGCCACACGCCGGCGTGCAGGAAACTGCCTCGACGATTTCCCATTGGAAGCGATGCGTCCGCGCCAATCCCGTGTCAGGACCATTTCCCGCGCAGCCCGTCGATCCGCTGGCGATATCGCTGCAAACAAAGAAGCCACCGTTATCTGTGGAAGCTCCGCTGCATGGAGCGCCCGTGTAGCCCGTGTCACACTGATCGAGGACAATCCACGTCGAATTGGGAACGATATTCTCTCCATCGCTCAGCGTGATGGTGTTAGAACTCTTTGCATATCCGGCGGTCCAGTTATAGATGTTAGCCGGAGGCATCAGGGGATAGGTTCCATCCGAGCTTTCAAAACCAACCAGACAGGTGCCGCTGCCGCCCTGGCATGCGGATGCCGAGCTGAAGACGAGATGCGTCTGATCCGCGCCCATGCCGCGCAATTCCGTGTTGCTCACACCGACGGAGCGAATTGCACCGGACAGATTGAAGGTGCCAGCGCCAAGTTGAATGTATTGATTGGCGGAGCAATTTGTGTAGCCGCTACCGGAATGGTTCAAGGCATTGATAATGACACTCGGACTGCCGGTATAAGCTGGGATTGTCGGTCCACATTGAGTCCACGAGGTGGAGGGAATGCCACCTGGGATGCCCGCTTGCGTCCAGTCAATCCCGCGATCGCTGCTTAAGACTCCAGACCACAATTGCGCTCGCGCGGAGGGGCCAAATGAAAAAAGGATGCACGCGCAGAGAAGAAAGGTTAAATGAGTTCGTGACATGGAGCCCTCCTGGCATTTTCTCGGTACATGCGGCACTCTCAATCAACACTTCTGCATTCGTACAGGATCCACGCGCGTATCGACATGTCCGTTCCGGTCGATTTTACCAAGCCCAAGCCTTGTGCGGAATCGAACCAGCTTCAGCGGAGTAGCCGTTCGACAGCGACACGGCGTCTGTCACTCAAGCTCTGCAGGCCGCATCGCAGCTTCGCTCAGCTTCCTTTGACAATTCGTGCAGTGGTCACGAATCCGTCAGGACCCCCAAGTGGCTTCGATTCAGCCATTCCGCCTCAGGCTCAATCGTCAACTTGAGCGGCTTCGAAGAAGTCTAACAGCAGAAGATAAGGAACCTTCTGGAAGGACGAAGAACCATTCCAGTGGTAAGCAGACGGGGTAATAAAGATTCTCCCTTCTCCACTCGGAGCCGATGCAACCCGGGAAACCTTAGCCTGGGTGCTCTGTCCGAGTTAGTAGGTCAATCCTCGATACCGCATGCAGTGCGCCATGACGCTAACAGTCGTGAAATCACCACACAATAGTACTTCCGTAACACAGCAGACTCCGGTTGCTCCGCCTCAATGGGAGAGCCATCAACCAGTTCCACCAGTAGGGGTGCAATTCTGAAACCGTTTGATGCAAATGGGGCCTTCCACAGCCAGATTGATGCAGGCAATCTCAAACGCCTGGCGACGAGAGGTGCAGTCGCCACGCTTTTCTCCGGAGTCTCCGGTGTGGGCATTCAGCTCGTCTCGGCCATGGTGCTTGCCCGGCTGCTGACTCCGCGTGATTTTGGCCTGGTCACTATCGTGACGACTTTCAGCCTCCTCTTTGTCAATTTCGGATACAACGGCTTTACTGAGGCGATTGTTCACTGCGAGAAGATCAATCACGGTCAGGCGAGCAACCTGTTCTGGATGAATGTAGTTGGCAGCACGATCCTCGCGGTGGGCTTTGCCCTTGCGGGCCCGTGGATGGGGCAGGTCTTCCACGACCCGAGGATCAGCGGGGTTGCAGCCTGGATCTCGATCACGATCTTTCTGTCGGGTCTTTCTGTCATTCATTTGGCGCTCCTGAAGAGAGGAATGCTTTTTTCAGCAGTTTCTGCCAATGACGTAGCAGGGCGTGTGGCTTCAGTGATTGTCTCCATCGCGCTCGGTTTTGCTGGATGGGGATACTGGGCGCTGGTTGGCGGAGCGATTGCGTTGACCGCGGTGCCTTCCATCGGCGCATGGTTTCTCTGCACATGGCAGCCCGGTCTGCCCGTCAAGGCAGAAGGGACTCGCTCCCTGGTCCGGTACGCAGTGAACACGTATGCCCGCTTCTCAACCGGCTATTTCACCAGCAACCTCGACAACTTCCTGGTGGGCTGGCGTCTCGGGCCTGTTCAACTCGGGCTTTACAAGAAGGCCTACGACCTGTTTGTGCTCCCATCCTCGCAGCTCTCGCTTGGAATGACGATCGTTGCGGTCTCTGCGTTGAGCAGGCTGCAAGACAATGTTGCGCAATACAAGAAGTATCTTTTAGGGGCCATCGGAGTCATGGCGCTGATCGGAATGGGTATCAGCGGGCTGCTCACACTCATCGGCCGCGATCTGGTCTTTGTACTCCTCGGAGCAAAATGGATTGAGTCGGGCACCCTCTTCACAATCTTTGCGCCCGGCATTGGCCTCATGGCTATCTATGGAACGCACATTTGGATCCATCTTTCACTCGGCCATGCAGACAGGTGGTTTCGATGGGGACTGATCGACCTTGTTGTCACGACGGCCTGCCTTTGCATCGGCCTGCATTGGAAGGCGCAAGGCATCGCACTTGCCTGGGTGCTCGCCTACTGCATCATCACGCTCCCCGCGCTCTGGTATGCCACGCGCCCCATTCGAATCAGCATTTTTGCAATTGTGAATGTCATCTGGAGATATGTTGCAGCCTCGCTGGCATCTTACCTCTGCATCGCCAGGCTGATGAAGAGTTTTCAGAGTCCGGCCGCGTTCCACGGAACGATGCAGGTACTGGGCGCCCTCTTGGCGCTCTCAGTGTTATTCGCCGCGCTCTATCTCGGATTAGTCATTCTTCTGCACGGAAGCTTCGCGCCAATCGAGCAGGTTCTCAAGCTGTTCCGTGAAATTGTGGGACGACGCCGCACAATCAATGCGGTAGCACAGCAAACTCCGGATGCCGCGGGAATGAACGAAGAACGGAAAAGACAACTCGCAGAAGAGATCGGCAGAATGGCAGAACTTGCATCCAAGGCGACGATGCCGGATGCCGGGAACCCCTAAGCCCGTGCGCAAAAATTGTTGACGCGAACGCGGGGAACTGAAAGATGATGCAATCGTAAGCGCTTCATAGGAAACCAATCAATCTCAATCGGCCTCCATTCCCGCTTCCCGCAGGAATGGCTTCTTCCAGCACGAAGTCTCAGCAAGACAACTCCAAAGTGTGGATCGATGATTCCAAAGCGGATTATTCAAACCGGCACAACCTGGCTCCAACCAGTCGGGACGAATGTGATTACGTCTGCCCTGCGACGCTTGCATCCGGGGTTTGAGTATGACTTCTATGACGATCAGAGGGTCGAAAGATTCATTGAGGTTGAATGCCCCGAGTACAGGTCGCTCTTCAAGTCGTTCAAGTTTCCCATCCAGAAGTACGACCTCTTTCGCTATCTCGTCGTGTACAAGCGGGGCGGCTTCTACTTCGATTTGGATGTGATGGTCTCTGAGAGCATTGCGACTCTGCTTGAAGAGGATTGTGTCTTCACCTTCGAGGGGCTCACGCTGAGCCACGTTTTGGCAAACGACCTCAAGATGCCCTGGGAGATGGGAAACTACGCCTTTGGCGCTTCGCCCGGCAATCCTTTTCTCGCCGCTATCATTGCCAACTGCGTCCGGGCACACGAGAACCCCCAATGGGTAAAGCCCATGATGCACGGCTCCCCCGCGTTCGCAGAAGATCAATACTGGGTTTTGAACTCAACCGGCCCCGGCCTGGTCTCAAGAACCTTCGCAGAGAACCCCGAACTGACAAAAGCAGTCACCGTTCTGATGCCGGAAGATGTCTGTAACGTAGAGACCTGGCACTGCTTTG